>JBBDNV010000101.1:0-21417 GCA_040877415.1 Pirellulales bacterium | reverse complement strand
TCCGGCATCGGCGATCAGACGCTGTCACTTGCATAATCCTGTGGCGCTTCGGGCTGGTATCCCCTGAGTATTGGAGCACGGGTGGACAAGCCACCCGTGGCACCCCCTACCCGGCCTTGGCGGTCATCTGCCATAGCCGCAGCGTCTTGTCGTCGTGGCTGGTGGCCAGCCGCAATCGGTCGGGGTGCAGGTCGAGATCGCGGCAGGTGTTGGGCATCGTGAAATCGAAGAATTCGTTCGCTTCGCCGATCTTCCAGAACAGCAGGTGCCCGCCGCCGTTTCCGCCCAGGGCGCCGATCAGGAAGCCTTCGCCGCCGAATCGCACGTTCCAGATCGGACCTTCGAGCTTCTTTGACGAGACGTGCTCTGTTTTCTTCTCGCCCGATTCGTAATCGAATACGACGACCAGCGGAAAGCCGACGCCGGCAAAGGCGTTGGTCACCCCGGTGATTCCCCCGCAAGCCAGCAGCTTGCCGTCAGGGCTGAAGTCGATGCCCCGCACGCCGCCGATGTCGGCGCGAAATCCCGGGTCGTATTTCCACAACGATGAGGCATCGAGCCAGCGGAGCTGCTCGCCCGTGGCCAGGTCCCAATCGCGCACGTCGCCTTTCAAATCGCCGGAGACGAGCCGGGACCCGTCGCGATTGTAAGCCACGTTGTAGACGTGGCTGGCATGGGCGGCAAACACGTCGATGAGCGATCCGTCCTCGGCGTTCCAGAGCTTGACCAGGTTGTCGTTGCCGCAGGTGGCCAGTTGCCCGCCGTCGGGGCTCGTGGCCACGGCGCGAATCCAGCCGTCGTGCGCTTGGACGGTGCGCAGCGGCCTGGGCGATTCGGCCGATGCCTCCCAAAAAACCAGGTTGCCGTCGTAGCCGCCGCTGTACAAGTGGCTGCCCGAGGGATGAAAGGCAACGGCGCGAACCCAGCTATCGTGGCCGGCGAAACTCGTGGCCTTGCCGCTGGCGATGTGCCAGCGCTGGATCGTGTTGTCGTACGCCGTGGCGAAGACGAACTGTCCACTGGGGTCGAAGCGGCACGACAAGAGCGGGCTCGTGTATTTCAGCTCGCCGGCCAGGTGCGTCTTTTCGGGCTCGGCCTTGGGTACAGCGGCCTCGTCGTTCATGCCAACAGCTCCGTGATCGGCTCGGCGGCCGGGTCGGCCATGGGAATGCTGCGGCCGCTGGTCTCGAATTTCGACGTCGACTCGACGCCCACTGCTTGCAGGTAGGTGTGGAACAGGTGACCGTGATCGACCTCGCGGTCGGCCACCGCGGTGCCGTTGTCGTTGGTCTTGCCGATCACCGCGCCCGGCTGGATGCCACAGCCGCCCAGCACGACGCTCCAGGCGGTGCCCCAATGGTCGCGGCCGAAGCGATGGTTGATCGTCGGAGTGCGGCCGAACTCCGACATCACGACCAGCAGCGTGCTCTTCCACAGGCCGCGGTCGACCAGATCCGCCACGAGCGTGGCGAACGTGGCGTCGAACTCGCCGAGCTGCTCGATGTGGAAATCGAAATTCTCGTTGTGCGTGTCATAGTTCGAGTGGCTCACCTGTACGCAGCTTACGCCGTTTTCCAATAGGCGCCGCGCGAGCAGACAATGCCGGCCGAACTCGTGCGAGCCGTAGCGCTCCAGGTCGGCGGCCGGCTCCTTCGTGACGTCGAACACCTCGCGCCGTTCCATCAGTTGCCGGGCCTGGTCGAACGACGAGACGAACGCGTCGCTCTCGGCCGAACGGCGCCGGCGGGCGAAATGGTCGTTCACGGCCGCGCGAAACGCGTTGCGCCGCTGGTCGGCTTGGGCGGACAAGCCCTCGGGCGGAGACGTGTTTTGCGGCGCATTGCCGCCCCCCAGCATAATGCTGGCGTACTTGGGCCCCAGAAAGGCCGCGTCGTTGCTGGTGCCGCCGCCACCGCCGGGGGAGATGTGAATGTGTCCCGGCAGCGGCGAGGATTCCGGCGCCAGGAGCTTCGCTCCCACGGCACCCAGGTGTGGATAGACGGCCACCGGTTCCTGCCGCCGGCCGGTGGTCATGCAATACTGCCCCTTGCCGTGGTCGTCTTCTTTCGTATTGATGCTGCGCACGACCGCCAGGTGATGCATCTGTTTGGCGCTATACGGCAAAAGCTCGCTGATGTGCAGACCCGGCACCGAAGTGGCGATGGCGCGAAACGGCCCGCCGGTGTCGGTCTTCGGCTTGGGATCCCAGCTTTCCAGTTGGCTCAGGCCACCGGCCATGTAGATGATCAGAATATGCTTCTGATTGGCGGCCAGCTCGGGCAAGGCCGCCTCGAGCAATCGCCCAAAGCCGATCGTCGCCGCGCCGGCCGCTCCGGCCAGCGTGCCCAGAAACTTGCGCCGCTCGAGCAAGTGCTCCGCCGATCCGCACGCGTAATGGCATTTCATGTCGGCTTCCTCCCTCGCTTGAATGTCCGGCTAGTTCGCAGCGTCCAACCGCGTGCTGCTTAGCATATCCTCCCGATTCGCTGCTCTCGATATGGTTTCCCTACCGATTGAACCGAAACTCCGCGCTCGTCACGAGCGACCACACCAATTCGCGCGCCGCCGCGGCCCGGTCGTCCTTGGCCGCTTCCCAGTATTTCCCCGCTTGCGACGCTTCGTCGGCAGTGGGAGGCCGAGAGAGGACGGTCAGATACAATTCCTCGGCCAGCGCGCCCGCACCTTCGATCTTCGCGAGCCGCTCCGTCAAGTTGCCCCCGCCCGGATTCAGCCAGCCGGCCAGCAGACCGCCGTTCGACAGAAACAGGGCCTGGTGCACGGTGGCCTGAAACGTGGGGGCCTGACCCGGTTGCTGGGCGAACAGCGACGCGAACGGATTGACGTTGCCGCCCAGATTCTTGTCGACGAGCCCTTCGAGCCATCGCTCTTCGAGCTGCGCGCGGGCTTCGGGCGGCAGGTCCCCAGCGGCTGCGGCGTTCTTCCTCGCTTCCGTTTCCTGCGCTTTTTTCTGCTGCTCGACCAGGCCGACCGCCTGCATGGTGGACCAGGCCAACTGTTCGGGCGACAGCGGCTTGAGCGGCCCGAGCGTAAATCGCACGGTCGAGCGCTCGACGATCGCCGTCCACGCGGCTTTGGCAAGGTCGCGCTCGGCGGCCGCTTTTTCGCGAGCGGTCTTGGCGGCCGATTCCGCGGCCGCGATTGCGTCGGCCGTGGCGCCCGTTTGGGCAGTTAGCGAAGCGAGTTTTTCCGTTGCCGCTTGCGCTTCGGCTTGTGCCGCTTCGGCCGCGGCGCGCAGGCGCCCGTAGTCGAGGGCCCGCTCGGTATCGGCAATGCGTGCGGCGAGCTCGCCGTTTTGGGCCTTGGCCGCGCGAAGTTTTTCCACCGCGCCGCGCGTCGCGGCCTCGGCCGCTTCGAGCGCCGCGCGGGTCTGGGCGACGTTGGCGGTCGCCGCTTCGAGGGCCTTGTCGGTTTCGGCCAGTTTCAGCGAGGCGGTTTGCACCTCGGGCGTTTTCTCACTCACGGTTTTGCGGAGGGCGGCCAAGGCGGTGTCGACTTCGCCCGCGCGCGTTTGATACAGGGCGGCCGCTTCGGCCAGTTGCTTGTCGTCGGGCAGCTTGGCTTTCGCGGCGTCGGCCGCCACGCGGGCCGCGACCAAAGATTGGAGCAGGTCGTCCTTCGCGGCCACGTCCTTGATCGCGGCGGCCAGCGCCGCCGAAACGTCGTCGGAGGCCTTCTTGGCCTCGCCCCCTGCCTTTTCCGTCCCTTCACGGGCGGTGGCCGCCGCGGAAAACTTTCCATAGGCTACGTCCAACGCCGCGTCGGCCTGCGAACTGGCACTCTTGAGCTGCGGCAGCTCGTCGGCAAGTCGCGCGGCTTCGGCATTCCACGCGGCCAGCTTGGGCGAAACCTCGCCCGGATCGAGCTTCAGCGCGGCCGCGTCGGGCTCTTCGCTCGAACGCTGATACGATCGCGAAAGGGCCAGCTCGCGCAGAAACGCCTTGACGTCGAACTTCATCCGCACCAGCTCGTCGGCCAACAGCGCCAGCAACTCGGATTGCACGGCCGGATTGCCGCTGTGCTGCACGTCCAAGGGATGCGCGAGTCCCCGGCCCATCATGTGCGCCCACAGACGGTTCGCCAAATTGCGATTGAACGCGGCGCTCGTGCCGCTGGTAGCCAGCGCCGCCAATTGCGCGCGGCGGCTGTACTTGGGAAGGGGGCGCACTTTTTTGTCTTTGTCCGGCGCGACGACGTACCGCTCCTCGTTGGCGAGCATCGGCTCGCTCACCGGCGTGCCTTGCGGCAGCTCGGGCAGCACGCGGTCGCGCGCATCGCCGGTAAACACCGACTTGTAATTCACCTCGCCTTCGGCCAGCTCCGCGTAGTAGACCTTTTTCTCCTGGGCGTCGTTAAACACCGTGCCGCGGTTGACGAACGCCATCAGGCCGTAATACTCCGCTTGCAGGTAGTCGTCCACGAGCGGATGGTCGTGACACTGGGCGCACTGCAAATCGCGGCCGAAGAATAACCGGCCCACGTCGCGCGCCAGCAAGTTCGGCTCGCCGCCCCGATCGAGATAAAACTTGGCCGCCGGACGCAAAGCCGGATCGGCGCCGTCCGCCCCCAGGATTTCGCGGGCCAACTGGTCGAGCGGCTTGTTGTCTTCGAAGCTTTTGCGCAGATACTCCTGCCACTCGGCGGCGGGTATGCCGCCGTCCGGCCGCCGCTCGGTCCACATCACGTCGAACGTGTGCTGCATGTGCCAGGCAAACCGCGGCGCGGCCAACAGCCGATCCACGAGCGCCTGGCGCTTGGCGGGATTCACTTCGTCGAGAAACGCCCGGGCCGTGCTCCAATCGGGAATCGTGCCGCAAAGGTCCAGGTACGCGCGGCGCAGAAAATCGGCGTCCGAGGCGACCGGCGCAACGGGCCCGGGCGCCGTGCTTTCGATCAACGCATCGATCCGCTCGTGGAGCGGCGGCTCGCCGGCGCGGGCGGCCGATGCTAGCACGATGGCCACCCCAAGCGCCATGGCAAGGGGCCGTTGCCCCGGCGTGCTGGCCGCGTGTCGAGGCATCGTGCTACTCCCCCTTGACGCTCGAATGGAGATACCGCCGCTGTGCTTTGTCCCGCCCCCAGGCGTAACTTGAGCAGACGACGGAGCCGCGGGCGGCGGTCCGACAAAAAGCCCAGTTCGCCGGGCAGGGTTTTCTGGCAGGAAGTTGGTGGGCAGCCGCTAACCGCCAAGGGCACGCGAACTGCCCAGTGACGTTCATCAATCAACACGCGTCAATATGATAAAGAATGCCGCCCTGTACGGCAAGCTTTTTCGGTGAGCCAGCGCCAGGCGCTGCAAAGGGGGAAAGCAGGAGAACGCCTGGCGGCGAGTGGGCCGACCGGGGTTACGTCACCCTTTCCGGTTCGGCCTCTTCGGCTGCCGCACTCTCGCGCATCCAGCGGTGCAGCTTGTCGACGTCGCGGCGGACGGTCGTGGCCCCGAGGTACAGGGTCACCGCCAGGGCCACGCAGAAGATCGGCAATACGTACATCGCGCTGCTGATACCGATCGCTCGATACGGTTCGATCGCCTCATACAGGGCAGTTCCTTCCAGACCTTCCAAGTTGACGCCGGCGTTGGTCACCGCGCGATTGGTGAAGTACTCGCTCAGATAGCCGGTGGCCACCGGCCCCGCCGCGCCGCCAAAGGCATACATGGCGCAGAAGTATAGTGCCATGGCCGTGGCCCGCAGCGACGGCTCGATGACATCCTGAATCGTCGAGTAGACGGTGCCGTAGTACACGTACAACAGCATGCAAGCGAAGCCGAACAGGATGCTAAAGGCCAGCCAGCCGCCCATCGTGGATCCGAAAAGAACCGTTTCGCCGACCGGCTGACCCAGCGCAAAGTAAAAGCAAGGCGCCGCAATCGCGATGGCCGTAGCCGCGACCAGCAGCCGGCCGTTGCGCCAGCGGCGGATGACCATGTCGCCCAGCATGCCGCCCAGGATCATGCCGGGAATGCCGGCCAGGCCGTAAACCGCCATCGAGATGTA
This sequence comes from Pirellulales bacterium, assembly GCA_040877415.1. Taxonomy (GTDB): domain Bacteria; phylum Planctomycetota; class Planctomycetia; order Pirellulales; family PALSA-1355; genus JBBDNV01. The sequence goes on along the minus strand of JBBDNV010000101.1, from coordinate 15,403 downwards.
GCCTGCGGACTGAATGTCCACGCCGTGCACGCGCATCGTGTAGGGGGCCAAAAAGCCGCCAATGGCGTACATGTTGAAGTTGTGCAGCGCGCCCGAGACAATGATCCACAGCATCGTCGGCGTGGCCAGCACCAGCAGAAATGGATTCCCCTTGCGCCTGCGCGCGCCGACGTTGAGCGTTTCGGTGGCTCCGCGCACCGGTTCCCGCATGATCCATGCGCCCACGGCGCACAACAGCCCCGGCGCCAGCGCCACGTAAAACGCGTATCGCCAGTGGTAGTTGTACGCCAGGTACCCGCTGATCGGATAACACAGCGTGTGGCCGATCGGCAGACCGAGCATAAAAACCGACAGCGCCCGCGCACGGGTGCGCGCAGGAAACAAGTCGCCGATCAGCGAATTGGCGGCCGGGGCGCAAGTGGCTTCGCCGACCCCGACGGCCAGCCGCAGTCCGAACATCTGCCAGAAGTTTCGGGCCATGCCCGAGGCAGCCGTCAGCAAACTCCACAGGGCCACGCCGCCGGCCAAAATGCGGGAGCGATTGCCACGATCGGCCCAGCGGCCCAGCGGCACGCCGACGGCCGCATAGAGCAGAATGAACGCCGTACCCAGCCAGCCCAACTGCTTGTCGGTCAACTCCCAGTCCTTGCGGACCGCTTCGCCGACGGCGCCGAGAATGAGCCGATCGTAGAAGTTCAACAAGTTGATGGCAAACAGCACGCCGAGGGCGAACCAGATCTTGCCCTTACCCATGGAAACGCCCTTTGCGAATGGAAAGGAAATCAGAAGAGACCCGCCCTTGGGCCTTGATTGTTGGCGGCGTCAAGCCAAATCGCAAGTGTTTTCCGCCAGTTGCGACGAGATTGCTAAGCCGCAAGCGGCATGCGACGGGACGTTCGGGCATTACCCGTGGGAATCCAAACGATCGAGTCTACCGCAGAATTCTCCCAGAATCACCCGCTCAACGCGCGCCCGTGAATTCACGCATCGCGTCGGCGATGCGCCGAAACACGCCCGGCCAATCGCCGAGCTGCGTCTGGCGGAACAATCGCACGCTGGCATACCAGGGACTGTCCGAGCGATCGTGCATCCAGCGCCAGTCGGGCACGAGCATCAGGGCGACCCACGTTTCGACGCCCAGCGCGCCGGCCAAATGGGCCGTGGCGGTGTCGGAAGTCACCACCAGGTCCAGGTTCTTCATGACCGCGGCGGTGTCCATGAACGCGCCGTGCGCCTCGTCAAAATCGGTTCCCAAGTCGCGCACGCGGAAGCCGACGTCGGCCAACTGTTCGGTGCCGGCTCCTTTTTGCAGGCTGATTAGCTCCACGCCGTCGAGCGCCAGCGGAGCGAATTGCGCGAGCGGGATCGAACGGAAGCGGTCGCTCTGGTTCGCGGAGCTGCCCTGCCAGGCGATTCCCACTTTCCGCCCAGGAGCATCGCCCAGCACGATGCGCCAATGCTCCACCAATTGAGGTTCGGCGGCCAGGTAACCGCCCGCGGCGGGAATGCCCTGGGGCGTTGTCCCAAAAATGCCCGGCAGACTTAACAGCGGCACGTACAAGTCGAAGTCCCCTGGCGGGTCGTCCCGGGCCACGAGTTGTGCTACCTCGGCAATCCCGGACTGTTTCATCAACGCAATGATGGCCCGCGGCACTTCGAAGATGACCCTGCCGCCGCACTGGGCCACCAGCGGCAGATAGCGAACGAATTGCAACGTATCGCCGAGCCCCTGTTCGGCGTGCACCAACAACGTGCGGCCTCGAAGGGCCTCGCCCTTCCACTCGGGCCGGTCGAACGAGCGCTTGAGATACTCGGGGCATCCGCGGCGGTGCTCATATTCGGGCCAGCCGGCGGCGTAATCGCCCTCAGCCAGGCGCAACAGACCCAGATTGCAGCGGGCTTGCGCGTACTGGGGGTGGGTTCTCAAGGTTTGGTCGTAACAGACGCGCGCCTCGGCGATACGGCCCTCAACCTTGAGCACGTTGCCGAGGTTGTTGAGTGCTTCGGCGAAATTGGGTTTGAATTCCAGCGCCTTGGCGTAGCACTGCGACGCTCCGGCCAGATCGCCCCGTGCCCGATAGAGCACGCCCAGGTTGTTATAGGCCGGAGCACAATCGGGCTTAACGCGGACGGCGTTCTCGTAACACTCGACGGCCGCGGTCTCCTGGCCGCGGCTCTGCAGCAAGACGCCGAGATTGTAGTGGGCCTCGGCCAGGCGCGGATTGCATTGCAAGGCGCGGTGGTAGCATGGCGCGGCCTCGGAGGCTCGGCCGAGCTCGTAAAGCGCGGCGCCCAAATGGCAATGCGCGTCGGCCGAGTTGGGCTCGATGGCCAGCGCGCGGCGGTAGCAGGCAACGGCCTCGTCCAGCCGGGATTCCGCTTGCAGCAGCACGCCCAGGCTGCACTCGACCGCGGCCAACTTTGGATTGGCGTGCAGCGCTTCGCGGAACAAGTCGATCGCCTCGGCCGCCTTGCCTTGCCCGCGCAGAATCCGTCCCAGCTCCTGATACGCAAGCGGCAGCTCCGGATTGCACGCCAGCGCTTCGCGGCAGGCGGCAATCGCTTCGTCCAATCGGCCCAGCGCGTGCAGGGACACGGCCAGGTTCGCACGGGGCAGCGCGAAACGAGGGTCGATCTCAACCGCCCGGCGAAAACTGGCCATCGCATCCTCGGCGCGGCCCTGAGAATTGAGGACGACGCCGAGCGTGTTGTGCGCCACGGCGTAATCGTCCTTCAGCCGCAGGGCCTGCCGGCAGCTTTGCTCCGCCTCCGCCAGCCGCAGGACCGATCGGTACACGTCGGCCAAATGATTGTGGTAACTCGCTTGCCCGCCGTCGAGCTGAATCGCCCGGCCAATGTACTCGAGCGCCTTGGCCGCGTCGCCCCGCGCGTGCGCCACCAGTCCCAACAAGTGCCAGGCGTCGGCATGACGCGGATCGGCCGCGAGCACCTGGCGATAAAGCCGCTCGGCCTCCTCCAACTTGCCGCGATTGTGAAATTCGACGCCCTCGTGCAGGGCTTGAGCTGTCGTGAGCATGCGATTGGAGACAAACGAGCGGCAAGAAAAGAGTCGTACCGGCCGCGCCGCCGCGCGCGGCGATCAATGTCTATCTTACCTCCGGCGACGACGAAAGCGATCGCAACTCGCTCGCCATTCGGGCGAACAACTCGTCCCAGGCGGCCAATCGCGACTGGCGGAAAAGCCGCATCGACGGATACCACGGGCTGTCGGTCCGCCGAACGAGCCAGCGCCAATTCGGCGCCAATTGCAGAGCCACCCAGACCGGCACGCCCAACGCGCCGGCCAGGTGCGCGATGGCCGTGTCGGTCGTGATCACCAGGTCGAGATGCACCATCGCGGCCGCCGTATCGACAAAGGCGTCGGGTCCCGCGTCGAGCTGGGAACCCAGATCGACGATGCCCAGGCGATCGGCCAACGGGGCCAACTGCTCGGCACCGTGTCCCTTTTGCAAGCTGATGAGCTTCACGCCCGGACACCGGGCCAAGGGCTCGAACTGCGCGAGCGGCACGCTGCGATATTCGTCGCCAAAGACGTCCGGATTGCCTTGCCAGGCGATGCCAACTTTGAACCCGGGCACGCCCTCAATTTGCCCGCGCCACTGGAACACACGCCCCGGATCGGCCGCAAGGTATCGGCCACCAGAAGGAATTGTTTCGAGCGTGGTGTGGAAGACCGCCGGCAGGCTCAACAAGGGGATATAGAAGTCAAAACTCTCACCGCGGCCGGACGCAATCGTCCGATCGACTCCGGCGACCCGGCCCAATAGCGCGTGCAACGGCGGCGGACACTCGAACAGGACGCGATCCGCCCCGGCTTGTTTCACGAGCGGGGCGTAGCGGATGAATTGAATCGAGTCGCCCAGCCCTTGTTCGGCACAAACGAGGATCGTCCGCTTCGCCAGCGGCTGACCTTGCCAACGCGGTTGCGGATGGCGGGGAGTCTTGACGTCGGGCATTTGCAAGCGCCATTCATATTCCGTCCAGCCCTCGGCCCATTGGCCCTCGAGCAACTGAAGCATCGCCCGATTGCGACGAACCTGCGCCGATTGTCCCTGACGCGCAAGGGCCGCGTCGAAACATGCCCTGGCTTCCGGGAATCTTCCTTGGAGCTGCAACAGGCTGCCGAGGTTGTTGTACGCCTGCCAGTCGCGAGGCTCTAGCTCGATCGAGCGGCGATACGTGCGCTCGGCCTCGTCGAGCCGGCACAGCTTCAACAGCGTGTTGGCCAGGTTGTAGTGGGCGTCGGCAAAATCGGTCTTCAGGCGAATGGCCTGATGGAAGCTGGCCAGCGCCGGCTCGAACGCCCCGGTCTCTTTCAGCACGATGCCCAGGTTGTTGTGCAATTCGGGCATCTGGGGCGCCAGCTCCAACGCCCTTTGGCAACAGGCCACCGCTTCGGCCGGGCGCCCCAGGCTGCGCAGGACAAGGTTGAGATTGTTGTGCGGGCTCGGATCGTTTGGGTTGGCGGCAATCGTCCGCCGCAAATGTGCTTCCGCCTCGGCGAACCGCCCGGCCTGATACGCCAGGATGCCCAGCCCGTGCAACGCATTGGGCTGCTGGGGCGCGGCGGCGAGAATCTGCCGGTAAACCTGCTCGGCCCGGGCGTGGTCGCCCGAGTGCATGGCCTCGTGGGCCAGAGTCAGCGCTTCGGAGATGGTCGGCAAACGAACGATCCTTTGCGCCCGGCGAACGGAGCTCGGAAGTCGGCACCGGCAGTGCATGCACCGACGATTATAATGGCCCTCCGGCGGTCCGGCCCGCGCGAACCGTTGTTCGGTTGCACCGCCGCGCCGCGAACCTGGGAACCCGTTGAACGTGGGACTCAGCCACCAGGCGCTTTCCCACCTACCGCACGGAGACCGGTCATGAAGGCAGAGGAGATTTTCGGCATCATCGTCAGGGCGCTAGGCATCTGGGAAATTGCCGCCGGGCTGGAGGATATCGCCGCGATCTCGGCGGGCCTGGGGGTCATTCTTGCAATCGCCGTCAAAGGCGCCATCGGCGGCCTTTTGCTGTTCAACGCCGACGCGATCGTCCGCGCCGCCTACCGGACGGTTTCCCACGACCTCGAATAGCGAACGCGCGGCCGGTAGACGCCAGCCGGTGCTGTCGTCATTTGGCCCCGGCCGCGCGCTGGGTTTGGCACGGGATTTTCGCAATCGCACTAGTCCATGTAATTGTATTTATCATGGGCTTGGAGAATTTTGTTTTCTGCGCTGTAGACGTAGCATCCCCAGGTATTATGCCGCTCTCCAAACACATCGAGATAAACGAGACGAACAATCACCAAGAACGTCAAAGTTCCGGCCTCAATTTCCTTGAGAGATGCCTCATCCATGATCGGGGCGCCGATCGCATCGAATTGCTTTCCTGTGCCGGGAGGTATGACCGATTGCCTGTCGTCCGGTTGCGACATGGACTTCTGGCGGTGTTCTCTTGCGAGCTTGTCGACTTCGGCACGAGGTGGGACGACCCCAAGTCCGATGTCCGCACTGATGATCGTGCCAGGCGTGTGTCCGACGTTATTAACTTCAAACGTCGCTTTCAACTGCTTTTCAGCCGCGAATTCCACGAGGGTCGGGCGGCTGATTTCGAGCCAAGGTCGTTGTTCAAGTACCATCACTTCCCATTGCTTGTTCGTAGCGTCCCACTGCCAATAGCCGACTATTACTTGGCCGAACGTGAAGGCCACCAATGCTATCCCAACGAACGTCTGAACAATCAGATACCAATTGGCCCATCCCTCAGATTTGCCACTATTCTGCTTGGCGGGGCCATTGGCGCCACCATCGGAGTCTGCTACGCGGCCAGCGTTTGGGTCTACAAGATTAGGGGGCGGCGCAAGGCTATTAGGCTGCTGGTTGGCCTGCTGATTTTCTTTGGCTCGCTTGCGCTCCCGGCGTCTTTGCTTTTTGCTCTTTTTGCCCATGGGCCGTAGTCTCACACGGTTAAAAATCGACGATGTCTCAGATGCGCGAACCGACAAGACAGGTGACTTGTCAATTGTGGCATGAACCGAGTCTTTATCGCCGTTTAATCGGATCGTTCTCTATCGGAGAGCGGCCCGCGTCTTGGCGGCGCAGGCGTTTTATAAACGTCAGTAGGGAGCAGTGCCCCTGCCTGGGTTCGATTCCCCCGACTCTCCGCTTAGCGGCTGAGGCTGCGTTTAGCAGCCCTGAGCAGGCATTCCCTGACCCACTCAGATGTTGTCAGGCCAGCGGCACGCGCGGCCTGTTCGATGGTGTTCCAGCCGTCGTCATCCATGCGGAAGTAGCGCTTGGGAGTCTGGCCGGTCGCGGGCCTGCCCGGTTTGCGCTTCGCTGTGGAAGTGGTTTTCATGCCCCCAGTATATGGGCACCCACAAACAATGCAAGCCTATATTTTGTGGGTGGACATAAACAATCGGATTTACTAGAATGTACGCAGCAGTTGGGAGTTATGCCCCAACAAAAAACCCCGGAGCCTGCTGAAACAAGCTTCGGGGCGAACAACAATCCGGCGGTTAAGCGCCAGAATGCTGCGACACTTCATTCTTGCACGCGAGGCCGCCCCAGTCAAAGGGGAATTGGAATGGCCAACGTGCTCAAAAAAGAAAAGCAGCTTCAAGTAGTCCACCTGCTGGTGGAAGGCAACTCGATTCGCTCGATAGAGCGGCTGACCGGCGTGCAGCGCAACACGATTTGCCGGTTGTTGGTCAAGGTCGGCAGGGCCTGCCGTGAGTTGCTAGATGAGCGTATGCGGGACTTGACGCTAGAACACGTTCAGGTCGATGAGGTCTGGACGTTCGTTCAAAAGAAACAAGCTCGCCTGACTTTGGCAGAGCGCACCTTGCGGGGCGACATCGGCGATATGTATCTGTGGATCGGCCTGGACGAACAGACCAAGCTGATTCCGTCGTTTGCCGTTGGCAAGCGGTCGGCTGACATGGCCCGCCGTCTGATGGTCGATTTGCGGTCGCGCCTCACGCGGAAGTCGCGCGATCCCAACTTCGACCGGGTTGGGTTTCAGGCCGTAACGCAAATCAGCACGGACGGATTTCCGGCTTACCCTGAGGCGGTCGATTTGGCCTTTGGACCCTTCGTGAAGTTCGGGACGATCATCAAGGACTACCGCAACGCGCGACTGCCGTACGAGCCGTCCGAAATGGTCGGCACGAAGCGGAAGGGAATCTACGGCATAGGCGAGGATGAAGAGCGCACGATATGCACCAGCCACGTCGAGCGAAACAACCTCACGATCCGCACGTTCATGCGGCGGCTGACTCGGCTCTCGCTGGGCTTCTCTAAGAAACTTGAGAACCTGGCTGCCGCTACGGCCCTGCACGTCGCCCATTACAACTTCTGCCGGGTACACGGCACCTTGGGCAAAACACCGGCAATGGCAGCCGACGTGACCAATGATGTTTGGACACTGGAAGAGCTGTACGACAAGGCACTTGCGGAATAATTCAAATGACGACACTACCCGCCAGCCCTGGAATTTGCGTGATCCGCCGCCGGCGCGGTAGAATGCCCGGGCGCTGGCAGCCAGCGCATCGAGGAGGCTCGGGAAAAGCGCAAATTGAGGAGGTGGCGCGATGCGATTCACGGCTTACCTGCTGGCCGCTGTTGCGGCGATGGGCGCTTCTACGGCGCTGGCTCAAAGTGGTGCCAGTGGTGCCAACGTTACGATCCAGCTCCCCAACTTCAGCGTGTTCGGGGTCAACACCACGGTGCTTGTTCCCGATAGCGGCCCCTCGCCCTTGGCGCGCGAAAGGCAGGCGCAGTACAGCCGGGCGATGTACGGCCGCTTCCATCCCCAGCGGGCGATCGGCGCCGCGCGACAGGCGGCCGTGGCGTCGGCAACAGCCCAAATCCACGATCCCCGGGCGGCCGATGAAATCATCTTGCGCGCCGCCCGCGCGCGCCGCACCAATTGGGTCCGCGGCAGCACGTCGCCATTCGATCGCCGGGCCCAGCCGGCGGGTCGGGGGCTCCAAAGCGTGGCCGACATCGAGCGGCAGCGGGCTCTCGAATCGGCGGCCGACCGCCGCGAGGCGCTTTCGCTTTTAGAGAATGCACGCCAGGCTCGCGACGCCGGCAAAGGCGGCGTGGCCGCCATCTATTACCGAATGGCCGCCAACAAAGCCACGGGCGAGCTCCAACAGGACATCCGGCGCGAAACCCGAACGCTGAAAGCCGCGGCGACGGTCCCGGACGCAAAGCCCGTCGCGCGGAGCCGATAGTCGGCGACGCGAAAACGAGCGGCGCCGCGCGCATCGGTCAACCTCAGTTCGAACCCTTCGATGGGTCGATTCCCCCGCCGAAATCCCGCACCCGCCAGGGGTTCAGATTGGGGTCCTGTGTCGGCTTGCGTTCCAGCAGAACGGTGAAAAAGTAGGTCTTCTTCCGGCCGTCATCATCGGTAAACGTGACGGCATACCAATAGTCGACCTGCGCCACGTTGCCGCTGGCGCCCGCGCCGGACGTTTTGTAAAAGCTCACCTGGGCCCTCTCGCCCAGCGCCAACATCATGCGGATCGCCGGCGCGTCGACGAACTGTCGCAAGTCAGCCTTGGCCTCGTCGCTGGTGCGAAAGAATAACCACCGCTGGTCGTCCATCGGATGACGGTAATCGGGGAGCCAATGGAGCATGACCGCCTTCTCGGGGCTGCGCTGGCGCAAATGCTCAAGAAACTGGTCGGCCACCGGCCGCGCCTGTCGGGGAAGCAGCCATTGTGCCGAAACGATCTGGGCCACGGGCAAGACGATAAAGAACGTCGACAGCGCCAGTCCCACAAGCGCCAAAACGCGGCCCGGCCGCCCCGGTTCGCGGCGGATTTTGCCGAGCGCCACGCCGCCGGCGAGCAGGCCGAGAATCGGCAGGAACCACAACACCGGCGCGGTCAATGCCAGCGGCGACAACAACCCCAGGAAGAACGCCACGAAAGCCCAGCGCTCCACGGACCGGTATTCGATGCGGGGGTCGCTTTCGGAGTCGAGCGATTCGATGGGTGCGGGATTAGCCATAAGGCGGCAAAATCGAGGAAGCCACGCCAATCCGGGCGAGTGGGAGCGCCGTCAACTGCGATGCTATCCCGGCCGTTTTTCGCGATCAAGCACCGCGCCGTCGTCGCGATCTCTATTGCCGTTCGATAGCCACGCAAAAGTGCGCCAATTGCCGGACACTCTCGTCACGCAATTGTGTCACGCAATTGGGGTCTAGTCGCGTCGCCCGCCGCTGAGCAGCACGAGATAGTACAACAGGATCATGATCGACTGCAGCGTGGCGGCCACGTACGTCCACGCGGCGGCGTTGAGTACCTGGTTGACGTAAGTCATCTCGTCGGGCGGCACAATCCCCAGGGAAATCAACTGGGCCTTGGCCCGCGAGCTGGCGTTGAACTCCACCGGCAAGTTGACCAGTTGGAAGAAAACCACGCAGGCAAACAGCCCCAGGCCGATCCAGGCCACTAACCCAAAGTGGAAAATGTAACCCAGCACGACCATCCAAATGCCGATGCCGCTGCCAAAACTGGCGGCCGGCACGGCGGCGTTGCGAATGTGCAAAGGCGCGTAGGCGTGCGCGTCTTGCAGCGCGTGGCCCGATTCGTGCGCGGCAATCCCCACCGCCGCCAAAGTGCGCCCCTGATAGACCTCGGGACTCAATCGCAACACCTTGGCCCGCGGATCGTAGTGGTCCGACAACTTGCCGGGAATCTGTTCAATTTCGACGTTTTGCAGTCCGGCCGAATCGAGGATATGGCGCGCGGCCGCGGCGCCGCTCAACGGAGCGGGCTGCGCTTGTGCCTGAGCGTACGTCGTCCGAACCCGCATCTGGGCCCAAAGTGCCAAAAGCAGCCCCGGGGCCAGAAACACCAGGTAAACAGGGTCAAAGTAGAACATGTTTTGCTCGTTCCTTACTCAAGCGCATCTGGCACAGCCAAGGCGAAGGTGCCGGCTGGACTGATAAGTTTACGCGCCGCACCGGCCGGGGGGCCATCGATGGCATCGTTATTTATACGCGAAAAAGGGTTCGCGGTTCTCGTCCGACGTCCCCCGTTTGGGCGGCTGCCTGCGGGAAAGCCGCAAAGTGCCGCCTGCGCGGCTTCAAGCGAGACCTGCGCCGGCCTCGACCATCGTGCTCGCCGGCAGCACGACGGCATCCAGCCAGTATGCGACGATTTGCCGTAACATTTCTTGATAACGGCCAAAATCGTCGGGCTTGGTGTGATAGCTATTGGCCCCCGAGCGGTAGCAGTGTTCGATGTCCGAGCGATGGGCCGACGTGGACAGAACCACCACGGGAATGGCGCGAAGCTCGGGGTCGGATTTGACAAGCGCCACAAGCTCGCGCCCCGAAGTGCCCGGAGTGTTCAGGTCCAACAGCACAAGCGCCGGCCGCACCGCCGCGCCGGCCGCATTTTCACCGGGCGCGCGCAATAGCGCCAGGGCGTCTTCTCCCCGTTCGGCCACGACCAACCGCAGCGGCAGGCCGCTAGTGGCCAATGCCCGGCGGGCGAAATCGACGTCGTCGGGGCTGTCTTCAACCAACAGCACGAGGGGCAGGTTCTTCGGAGGCACTTTTCGATCCTGGCGAGAGGGTGAAATAGAAGGTGGATCCGTGTCCTGGGCGCGACTTGACCCACACGCGTCCGCCGTGAGCCTCCACGATTTTTCGCACGAAGGAGAGGCCCGCCCCGGTTCCTTCATACTTGCCCCGGCCATGCAGGCGGCGGAACATGGCAAAAATCGCCTCGTGGTGGCAGGGGGCGATGCCGATGCCGTTGTCGCGCACGTAGATGGTTTCGCCGTCCGGCGAGCCGATCTCGACCCTCGGCCGCGCGCTGTCGTTGAATTTCAGCGCGTTGGCGATCAGGTTGCGGAAGACTTCGCCGACCCACACGCGGTCGGCCGAAAGCCTGAAAAGCCGGCCTTTCACGCGCACGCGCGCGCGCCGCTCGTCGATGGCCGGGCCGAGCGTCGCAAGCACGTCGGCAACGACCTCGCCCAGATCGGCGTCCAGCGCCTCGGGCTCTCGGCGGCCGATCTGCGAATAGGTGAGCACGTCGTCGATCAACCGTCCCAGCCGCTGGCACAATCCGACCAGCGCTTGCAGGCGGCGCAGCCCGTCGGCGTCGAGTTTTTCGGCGTAGTCCTCGAGCAGGATCTGGCAGTAGGCGCTGATGCCGCGCAAGGGCTCCTTGAGATCGTGCGAGGCGATGTACGTGAAATCGTCCAGGTCGCGGTTGGTTTTGGCCAGTTCCGCGGCCTTCGCTTCGAGCCTCTCCTTGACTTCCTCGAGCTTGAGCATTTGCAGGCGCAGGCGTTGCTGTGTCGTTTCGCGCTCCGTCGTATCGCGCACGATCACGGTGAACAGCGCCGGCTCGCCAGAGGATACCCGGCTCAACGACAGCTCGACCGGCAACAGCGTGTCGCCGACGCGGCCGAGGGCCTTTTGGCTCGCATGACAGTCGTTCCCGCGGCACGCCGCCAGCTCGCGCGTGAAGCTTAGTCCCGAGGAGAGCAGGATCAGCTCACCGAGGTTGCGCCCCAGCATGTCTGATTCGCGGCGGCAGAACATCCGCTCGGCGGCCTGATTGAAGGAATTGATCGTGCCGCGTTCGTCGAGCGTAATGATGCCGTCGCCGGCGGTGGAGACAATCGCGCGAAGGCGCGCGTCGCTTTCCTCCAGCCGGCGAATAAAGGGATTGCAGACCCGCACCAACAGCGCGCCGCCCGCGATCACCAGCACGAGCGTTTCGCCGACGGCGGCGAGCATCGAGCGGCGCCAGGCGTCGCCCGAATCGTCAAAACTTCGGCCGACCGCGGCGATGGAAGACTCGGCCGCCGTTGCGATTCGCCAATTCGACGCAGCCCGAAAGTGAAACGCGGACATCACGGTCGCCGCCAGCGAAACGGCGCACAGAATGGCCGTCGAGAACAGCATCAGTCGTCGGCGGTCGCTCGGTCCGCCAGGGTGCAACGGCGCGATACGGCGGTGCATAAGAATCAGAAGCCAGCGCGGATTGTTCAAGCCTAAAATCGCTGCCAATGGCATTCATCGACACACGACCGTAAAAGTCTTTGTATTTTCTGTATCTCGCGTTTTTTATCCAAAACATTGCGACGAAATGCCGAAAAGCTTAAAACACAACCACAGTCGCGGTCATAGCGCGGCCTGCGCGGGGAGCGTAAAACCCGCAAAGACGCCCCAGACCTCCCGTCCGAAAAAGTCGGCGGCTATTGATGGCCAACATTCTTAGGAGACATTCAGTCATGGGCGAACGGCGCCGTCGTGCGAGTTGGACCGCGGTTTTGTTCGGCTTGGGACTTTGGGCCGCCGGTGGGTGCAGCAAGCCCGAGCCTCAAATTCCCCAAGCCCCATTACCCAGCGACGCGCAACTGCGCGACCGAGTGGACCGGGCGATCGAGTTTACGTACACCGATCGGCACTTAAACAGCAAGGACCAGGCAGCCTGGCAGATCGTGCACGGCGCGTTGGCCTATGGGCGCGACTTTCAGATTTATCACGATGGCCAGCTCGTCTCCGCGATCGACTATCTGCTCCACGGAGGCTCGTTGCGCGGTTGGGTGCTGCGCAAAGGCGATCATGGGCTGGAAGCGGTCCTCGATGCCGGTTCCAAAATGGGACAAGGACACGAAGATCAATGGCTCGGCTACTTGTCGCAATGCGGAATTGCGATCGACCAGCCGATCAAGGTCGGCGATTCGACCTACACCGTGAACGATCTCGTGACCCAGGCTCAGTGGGACATTTACGACGGGATGGAAGCCACCTGGACGTTGATGGCCCTTGGAAGTTACCTGCCCTTGGATGCCAGGTGGACCGCCAAGGACGGTTCCGAGTGGAACATCGACCGGATCGTGCGCATGGAAACCGCCCAAAACCTGGCCGACAGCCCCTGCGGCGGAACCCATCGCCTGTATGCCCTGACGCGGGCCCGAAATCGCTATCTGGACGAAGGAGGCGAGTTGAACGGCGACCCCAAGGGCACGTGGGAACAGGCGGACAAGAAGATTCGCGACGCCGCGGCCTCCGCCCGAGAGTTTCAACAGCCCGACGGCAGCTTTTCGACGAACTACTTTTCCCGCGCGGCGGCCAGCGCCGAGATCGACGGGCGCATCAGTTCGTCGGGCCACGTATTGGAGTTCCTGATGGTGGCGCTCGACGATGATCAGATCCGCCAGGCGTGGGTCACGCGGGCCGTCGTACACTTGCTCGACTGTTTGGAAAAGACCCGGAATTACGATCTGGAATGCGGCGCCTTGTATCACGCGGTCCACGGCTTAGCGCTCTATCGCACCCGGCGATTCGGCCCCGGCAAACCGCTCGTGCCCAGCCAGGCGGACGAAAGCGTGGCCGCTCAGCCAGCCGCCGATTCGCAAAGCTCCGAACGATGATGGCGGGGTGTGTTCCCGCGCCGGCGCACCGCTTACAATAAGCGGACCGACTCTTTTCGCGCCCGGAGCGATTCTCCTGGGGCTAAACACTCGCGGCGCGCCGCTTACAATAAACGGACCGACTCTTTTCGACGCGTACGGTGGAAAGCGAGGACACGATGAACGACGACCCGAAAGCCCGGGCCGACATCAATTACGAGATCCTGCCGACCGGCATGGCCATGGACGAAACCGACGTCAACCTGCGGTCCCACTTCAGCCGCATGTCGGAGGAGAAACTGGCCGAGTACCGGCCGAACTGGACCGACGACGTCGTGATGGCGTGGGACGGCGACTTCCGCGACGACGGCACGCTGTTTTTGACTTGCAGCGAACGCGACGTGGAGATCGACGAATATCGCCGCGTGCTCGTCGAGCACATCCGCTTCCGCTTCGCCAACAAGAAGTCATAGACCCTCGCGCCGGAAAGTAGCTGAATTCGCAAGAATTCAGCCTGACCGATCTGAATTCTTGCGAATTCAGCTACCTTAGTAGCGGCAGCGATCGCTGTGCACTTCGTAGTTCTTGTGCCCCTTGATGGGATTACCCGGGTCGTGGCAGTGCCGGCAATATTGCACCGTTGGCAAATCGCGGTGCTTCTTGCTCGATCCGGTGTGCACGTCGTGGCAGCTTAGGCAGGTCGTCGACTCCCGGCCGTAGAGCGCCACGTCGCGCACGTTGTCCATCACGTGCCGATCGGCCGGGTTGAGCTTAGGGTCGTCGGCCACGTTCCAGTCGACCTGAAAATCCTTGAACAGGTTGTCGCCGGCCACGAAGTTCGTCGGATACGCGAGGCCGGTCACCTTCGACTTGCCGACGCGAACGTGGCAACTGGCGCAGATCGACGTGACGACCGCGGGCGAATCGTTGCGCGCCTTGGCCAGCAGCATCAGCTTCGGGTCGTCGGTGTGCTCGTCCGGCGCGTTGCCGTGGCAGGTGAAACAATCGAGCGAGACGGTGGCAAAGGCGTGCGTGCGGGGATTGACCGCCGTGGCGTGGCAGCCGGCACACTCGGCGGCAAACGTTTCGGCGTCCCAACGCGGTGTTTCGGGCGCGTCGATTCTCGCGCGGCGGCCGCGGCCGAATGACGCGCCGGCGGAAAGCAGGTCCACTTTGCCGTAGGCCGCCGAGCGCTTCAGGAACTTTTGTGCCCGGGTGTCGCCCAGGATGAGCTCGACTTCGTCGGCCAGATCGCGCGTTTTCGGTTCGGCGGCGAGCGCCCGCATGGCCGGCTCGCCGGCTTCGGCGTCGCGGATCGTGCGGTTGTGCTTGTTGGTTTGCCAGGTGCCGCCGACTTCGTTGCGATGGCAAAACAGGCACTCGCCGCTTTCCATAAATTGCGGAACCGGTTGGCCGACGTGGTCGCTGCCCCAGGCGGCGGGGTCGAGCCGCTTTTCACCGCCCGCCGGCGGCGCCGCCCACAATCGCGCCGCTGCACCCGCGCGCACCGCCAGCGCAGCCGCCAGAGCAATTGCCGCCAGAGCGAGCGCAGCGGCGGGAAAAACCGTCAGCCGTCGACCGAGCCGGACCTTCACGTTCCCCTTCCTCCCGAGCGGGCACAAGCGCGCGTGAAAAGGAAACGCGGCGCAAGGTGAGTCAAGCGTCAACCTGCGCCGCGTTCGATTCGTGGAGACTTACGCGTTCACGTCGTCGCGCACCCAGCCGTAGGCGGCGTTTTCGCGCAGGCCGCCCATCTCTTGATACGCAACCTTCAGCTTTGACAGTTCATCCTTGGGGATGTTTTTGCGCTTTTCGTTCGCGTCGATCCCGTAGAGTTTGGCCGCGTTCAAGCCGAAGATCTTGGCTTTGTCTTCCTTGGTCAATTTCGTGTAGCCGAACTTCTCGCACATGTCGTCGGTGATCTGGAACCGTTTGAAGGCGTCGATGGCCCACTGCGGCGAGCCCCACCATAGGCAGTCGGTGCCCCAGATCACGTGGTC
>JBBDNV010000100.1:0-21526 GCA_040877415.1 Pirellulales bacterium | reverse complement strand
CGCGAAAAACGGCGGTCGCGAGGTGCCTGTCCCAGTTTTTCAACACGCTGCTAACTGGTCTCGACGCTCGCAGTCGTAGCGACGAACTATTGTCGCTCGACGGGCGCCTTCCCCGGCCCGAAAACAGGGGTTAGACCGCCACTCACTCTTGGCACATCAATGGACTCCTGGTCGCCCTGCAGGCTTCCTGTTAGCAGCAGCCCTTCAATTGCGATGCGGTTTGCGTTGAGTTGCTGAAGCGCCTGCAAGTAAGCCAGGTTTGCTTGCGAGTAAGTGCGTTGCGCGGTGAGCAGCGTGAGAAAGCTGAGTTGTCCTTGGCGGCCACGGAAACATATACGCCGCCGTAGGCGGCATACACCCTTCCGGCCGCCGTCGGATGCAGCGTCAGGAGCCAGGCGAACACCGCGAGGCTGAGGGCCGCGGGCACTAGGAGCAGCGGCGAACGGCCCTGGCGAAGCCAAAGATACGGAAGATAACAGCCCACGATCTCCGCGATGGCGGTGACCACGAACAGCGATGCGGTGGCCGGAAGTTGCATTGTGCTGCCTCCACTAAATCGTCGTACAGTCTGATTGCTTCTGCGGCTCAGGCCGCTTTCGCTGGTTGTTCTCCGAACAACGGCGAGACCGCGCCGTTGCTTATGGATAACTGTCGATCTGCTTTCTCAGCGGCAATCGCGTCATGCGTGACCATGACGATCGTGCAGCCGTCCCGGTGCAGTTCATCAAAGAAATCGAGCACCACGCGACGACTCTCCGCGTCCAGATTGCCCGTTGGCTCGTCGGCAAGGATGACCGATGGGCTATTGGCCAACGTTCGCGCAAGGGCGACCCGCTGTTGTTGGCCGATGCTCAGTTCGCTCGGTCTATGGTTCAGTCGCTCGGCGAGCCCAACTCGCTCCAAGAGCGCGGCCGCACGTGCGAATTGATCGTCGCTTGGCATCCCGCTAAGACACAGCGGGATCTGCACGTTCTCGACGGCCGTCAGGTAGGGCACCAGATTAAACGTCTGGAATACGAACCCGATCTTTTCGCGACGAAGCCGGGCACGCTCGACCACGGACAAGTCGTACAACGACACGTCGCCGAGCCAAACACGGCCCAATGTCGGTGACAACATTCCACCGAGCATCGACAGCAGGGTTGACTTCCCGCTGCCACTGGGGCCGACGATTGCCACATAGGAACCGGTCGGAATCTCCAGTGAATCGGCGCACAGCGCCCTCACCTCCGAGCCGCGGCGCGAGTAAATCTTGGACACATTTTCTAAGCGAAACATCGCGTCAGACCTCCTGGAAGCATGTGCAGGGATCGAGTCGGGCGGCTTGCCGGGCGGGCCAGTATGCGGCCAGCAAGGTGATCGTTAGCGCAACGACGGTGGCAATGGCTGCCAAGTCAAGCAATGGCGAGATCGCTACGCCGGCCCACTGCGGCCCTAGCCAGACGGCCAGCGCCACGCCGACGATGCACCCACCAACGCCGCCGGCCAGTCCGAGCCAGGCGGCTTTCAGCAGGAACAGTCCAGAAATAAAGCGCGGCGTCGCGCCCAAGGCCATCAGCGTGCCAATTTCACGGCGACGCTCGCGGACGTTTGAAGAAATGGCGCTGGCAACGCTGATGCCGCCCACCAGCACCAGCACGACCAACACGAACAGTGACGACCTTGCCATGAGCCGGTTCACGCCGACCTGGGTTTGGACAACCTGCGAGATCGTCACGACCCGGCTGTCGGGCAATAGCTCGGCGAGCTGCGGCACGAGGTCACCTGCCGCGTCCTCGCAGCATCCCATCACTTCGATCGCGCTCACGACTTCGCCGCTCTTAGCCAGTTTCTGCACGATGTGCAGGTGGGCAAAGATTCGGCCGTCGTCAACGGTTCCCGTCGGCGGCAAGACCGCCAGAATCTGGAACTTATCGCCGAGCAAGTCAACGGACATGCCAGGCTTGAGCCGCAATTGCTGACCAACGTCTGCGCCAACCACGATCTCGTGATCGCGTAGTTGCTCGATGGTCCGCTGCGTCGCGAGTGCCTCGGGCGAGGAGTCCTCCGGCTTGGGTCCGCAACTGGCCTTCTTGCAACCAACGTGCGCTTTCTTCTGAAAGAGCGTGACGGTCTGCCATGCCTCCTTCGTTTGAAATTCGGCCTGCGGCAGAATGCCGACCAGCGTCAATTCCGCCCCCTCAAGTGCCGCTGGCACACACAGCCTGGGCGACAGCTTCTCGACGCCCGTCAATCCTGCCAACATGATCTGAGACACATGCTCTTCCGGTAACGTCATCCCGTTCTGATCGGCCGAATAGTAGTCCTGCAACGAGGCTGCCTTGGGCAGCACGAGGATGTTCGCGCCCAGTGTTTGCAACTGGCGTCCAACCTCGCGCTCGGCGAAGACGGTAACGTGCCGAATCGCGACGAGCGCGGCGACTCCCAACAGGATGGCCAGCACGCACGTGGCCACAGCCGACGGGCGTTGCCAGATTTCTTTCCACACGATTGTGCGCAGCGTCATCGCTAGTTCCTCTTGGCGTCGGAGTTCTTGGTGGCTTGCGGCCCGTGCGCGTGCTTGCAGTTCGGGTCGTCGCAGCACTGGCCGGCCTTGTGCAGCGCCGCGGCCATTTCGGCCTTCGTGGCCGTGTAGCCGTACTTGCCGATCAGCACGCCCGGCGGCGCGAGAAATGCGGTGGTGGGTTGCCTTACCGTGGCTGCGTCAATCTTGAGCTGCTGCAGGAATTCGGCCTCCGCCGCATCCGTGACCCGAAACGACACGACGCTCATGCGGTTCTGGAACTGCGGATCGCGTTGAAAGTCTTGAACGGCGGGAGGAATCTCATCCGACGCCGATGGCTGAATGCAAACGAACACGATTTTGCCTTCCTGCATCGATTTCATGCACTGGGCCATCGTCGGCGATACAAAGGCGTTTCCGATCTGTTCGTCGGTCACCTTCTTGGGAAACATGCCGGTGATTGCCCCGTTCGGAGCGACCGCGATCGTCAAGGGCATTGGAGCGCGGCTGACGCCAAAACGGTCGACGAGCGCTTTTTCAGCAGGGCTGTTCGCGTCAACAAAGAGAGCGGTGGCTCGATCGCTGCGCGAGTCGACGCCGCTTTGCACGACCTGAGCCGTCGCCTGCGTAGCCGGGCCATTGTCCTTGTAGAAGACAATGAACGTATACTTCTGATCCCTCGCGGCTGCGGCCAAGGCTTGCTGAGAGTTGCCTGCTCCGGCCGCACGTTGGGCCAACGCGGGACGCGTGATCGCGCTGGCGCAAATCGCCAACGCGTACGCCAGAATAGCAATATTCCGTTTCATAGCGACTCCTTTCCGTGAAACGTTTTCGGTCGGAAAACTACTTGTGTTGATGCTCTCCACTATCCTCGTGGCCGTGGTCCTCGTGCTCGATGTCACCAATAAATCGCTTGCCATTGATGGCTACGGCTAACCGCCGTGACTCGCCATCTTGTCAAGTGGCAGCTCCTACCGCCTCTTGGCCTTGCTCGACAAGCGGAACGATTCGTTCGTCCGATTCCACGACCCGTCGCGCCGCACCTGTTCCCATCGTCCAGAACAACGCCGGGCGCACGAGGAACTCCAGCAGCGTGCAAGTGATCAGACCGCCGATGACCACTGTCGCCACGGGGTAAAGGATTTCCTTGCCGGGCTCGCCCGCGGCCAAGGCGAGCGGCACCAGGCCGATTCCCGCCGTCAGGGCCGTCATCAACACGGGCGCCAGCCGATCCTTGCCGGCGCGGACGATCATCTCGCGCGACCACGTTTCACCCTCATGCTTCACCAGATGCAAATAATGATTGATCAGCAAGATGCCGTTTCGCGACGCGATCCCACACAATGAGATAAAGCCCACCATGCTGGCGACCGTGAGCGTTTGTCCGGTCAGGTACAGCGCGGCAACGGAGCCGATGAAGGCCATCGGCAGGGCGACCATCACCTGCAGCGACAGATTGGCCGAGCCAAACATCTTGTAGAGCACCAGGAACATGCCGGCCAGCGAGACGGCGAACAACACTGCGATCATCCGCGAGGCCGACTGTTGACTCTCAAACTGGCCGCTGTATTCGACAAAATAGCCCGTCGGCAACGTGGTCTCGATGGGTTGCAGGCGCCGTTTAATGTCCCGCACCACGTCCACCAGTCCGCGACCGCGCACGTTGCACTGCACGATAATTCGTCGCCGGACCTGCTCTCGGTTGATCGTGTTCGGGCCGCCGGCTTTGTAAATTCGGGCGACATCTTCCAGTTTCACGGTTCCGCCGCCGGGAGGCTCAATCACAAGCCGCTTGAGCGCGTCAAGATCCTCGCGATAGCGCTCGTCGAGACGGACCAACAGATCGAACGTGCGTTGGCCATCGAGCACCTGGGAAACGACTTCTCCCTGCATCGCCGATTCGACGAACTCGTTGACGTCCATGCGCCGCAGGCCGAACTGTTCCAGCTTGTAACCATCGGCCTCGATGCGCAGTTGCGGAATAATGACTTGCGGTTCCATCTGCAGGTCGCGCACCCCCTCGACGCCGGCAATGGCCGCCTGCATCCTCTGCCCTTCGCGCCGCAGAATGTCCAGGTCGTCTCCGTAGAGTTTGATAGCCACTTGGGCCTTCACGCCGGAGAGCATGTGCGAAATCAGATGCGCCAGAGGCTGCTCCACGGAGGTCACAATGCCGGGAACTCCCGCCAAAGCTTCGCTGATTTTTTCGATGATTTCTTCCCGCGATCGTTCCGTGGCCGGGTTGATTGAAGCGATGATTTCAGTGACGTTGACGCCTTCGGCGTGCTCGTCGAGCTCGGCCCTCCCGGTCTTGCGTACAAAGGCGACGATGTCGTCAATCTCTTGCAGGCGATCTTCGACTTTCGCCGACACTTCGTTCGACTTTGCCAGTGACGTACCGGGCGGCAGCAGGACATTGATTTGCACCGTGCCTTCATTGAACGGCGGCAGGAAGTCGCTCTCCAGCCAATACACGCCGACGCCGGCGATTGCAACCGCGGCCGCCGCCGTCAACAAAACGGGTCCGGCCAAACGCAGACTGAACCGCATCACCTTGTCGGCAATCCACTTGAGTAGCCGCAGCAGTGGGCCATCTTTCTCTTCGCGGCCCACGCGTACGCGACCGAGGAGCCAATAGCTCAAAACGGGCGTAACGGTGAGCGAAACCAACAACGACGAGAGAATCGACACGATGTACGCCACTCCCAGCGGCGTGAACAGGCGGCCTTCCATGCCGGACAGGGCAAAAAGCGGCACAAACACGAGCACGATAATGATCGTGCTGTAGACGATCGAATTGCGGATCTCGCAGCTCGCCTGGAACACGACCAGCAGCGCCGGCTTCGGATCCTCACTATGCCGGTTCTCGCGCAGTCGCCGAAAGATGTTTTCGACGTCGACAATCGCGTCATCCACCAGTTCGCCGATGGCCACCGCCAGCCCGCCAAGTGTCATCGTATTGATCGACAACCCAAAAGCCTTGAAGATCAAAGCCGTGAGCGCGAGTGACAACGGGATCGCGGTCAAGGTGATAAACGTTATGCGCAGATTCAAGAAAAACAGAAACAGGATTATCACAACCAGGATGCTCCCGTCCCGCAGGGCTTCCATCACGTTTTCGATGGCCAGAT
This sequence comes from Pirellulales bacterium, assembly GCA_040877415.1. Lineage (GTDB taxonomy): Bacteria > Planctomycetota > Planctomycetia > Pirellulales > PALSA-1355 > JBBDNV01. Next base: position 15,892 of record JBBDNV010000100.1, on the reverse strand, counting down.
CGATGAACGTCTTTTGCTGGTAGAGCTCGCGGTAGAATTTCACGTCCGCCGGGAACGAGGGGCGCATTTCGTCCATGGCTGCCAAGACTTGCTCGCTCACCCGTCGGGTGTCGGCATTGGGTTGTTTTTGAATGGTGAGCACCACGGCTGAACCGCCGATCATGCGGCCCTCTTCATCACGGACATAGGCGGAACTATCTCCGCGCTTGACCTGTGGCCCTTCGATAATCCGGGCAACTTGAGAGAGCCGAATCGATTGCCGGTCACGGTGCGCGACGACAACCCGGCCCAACTCCTCGACGGTCGTGACCCTCCCGAGCGAGCGAACCAGGAACTCGTTCGGCCCTTGCTGGTCCAGATAGCCGCCAGCCGTGTTTTGATTGCTTTCCCGGACCGCTTCCTTGACTTGATCCAGTGTGACGCCGTAGCGCAACAGTTCGTTCGGGTCGACGAGCACCTGGAACTGCTTGCGCTGGCCCCCATCACGATCACTTGTGAAACGCCGGGGATCGTGAGCAACCGCTGCCGCACGACCCAGTCGGCCAGCGTCCGCAGTTGCATGGGAGGCGTTTTGTCTCCTTCGCTGTACATGCCCATGATCATGATCTGTCCCATGATCGAGGAGATGGGCATGAGTTGCGGACGCACGCCGGGAGGCAGCCGGTCGGTGGCCAGCGCCAGTCGCTCCGTTACGATCTGGCGATCGTTGTAGATGTCCGTTCCCCAATCGAACTCGACATAGATCACCGACAGGCCGACACCGGACGCAGTACGCACCGCCTGGACCCCGGTAGCGCCGTTGAGCACGGTCTCCAGCGGAAACGAGATCAACGTCTCGACCTCTTCGGGGGCCATCCCAGGCGCTTCGGTCAGGACGACCACGCGGGGACGGTTCAGATCGGGGAACACGTCGATCGGCAGGTTGTAGGCCTGCCAGCCGCCGTAGATGAGCGTGGATATCGCCAGCGCAAGCACCAGCATCCGATTGTGGAGCGAGAAGCGGATAATGGCATTGAGCACGGCGACTCTCCTGGCGTTATTGCGGCACGTCGAGGATCAGGCTCATGGCTGCTGGTGCAATCGGGTTAGTGACTATGGCCGGCGTGCGGATCGACACCGCCGCCAGCCTTGTTCTTTAGCGCCAGGTGCATCTGATAAGCGCCCCGGGCTGCGACGACGTCGCCTGCAAAAATGGACCCGTCGTTGGCGATCACCGCGGAGTTCTGATCGCGGTATTCCACGTGGACCGGCACACGGTCAAAATGGTCGCCGTTCTGCTCGTAGACATAGGCTTCGGCGCCCTCGTCAACGACGGCCTCGACCGGCAGCACGATCTTCTCCGCCCACTTCTCGACGGGAACTTGCAGCTCCATCCGCTGTCCCGGCTTGAATCGCCATTCGAGGAAGCGATGACCGGACGAGGTTTGATCCAGGGCGATCTCGTTGGGCAGGCTGAGGTAGAAGTGAAACGCCCGAGACTCAGGATCAATGGTATCGGACAGATACAATAGCTTGAGCCCCTTGACGACGTCCGTTTCGTGCTCTCCCGTCAGCAGGTGGGCCGAAACGTCCCAACCTTCGCGAGCCGCGCGGCGCAACCGTAGCGCGTCGTCCTCGAAAGCGCGCCCCTCGACGTACAGCCCGCAATGGTCCGCCAGCACGGCCAGCGTCTGCCCGGCCTCGACTTGCTGTCCGGGCTTCACGGGCAGTTCTTGGACGTGGAACAGATGATCCCCTTGGCACCCCACGCCTTCGTCGCGGTGCTCGGGCGCCCGAACCGTGATCGATCGCAGCAATTGTTGCCGCTCCAGGATGTCCTCGACCTGCTTTTCTTCAAGCCCGTGAAGCAAGAGTGCCTGGCGTTCGGCCCGCAGCGACGCCTCAAGCCGCTGCTTCTCGTACTTTTGCTCTACGATCCGCTGTCCGGCGACGATGCCCTCGCCCAAGGATTCAAGTCGGTCGATTTCCCGCTTGACGACGGTGAGACTTTCCGCCGTGCGAATGAGATCGCGCTGCGCGCCTACGAGTTCTTCGTGCGTTAGCCGAATCTCGAACATCGCCCCTCCGGCCTCCACGGCCGCGCCTCGGATGGGCAAGATCTTGGTGATCACACCGGTCAGGGGAGCGGTAATCTCGATCTGCGAGCGGCCCGGGCGCTCCGTGACGATCGCCGGGAGCGAAATCGTCTTGGTGAACGTTCCGAGTTCGACGGTCAGCGGTTGAAAACCGATGTTCTTCAGCCCGTTTGCGCTAAGCTCAATTGACGTTTCTTCGGAATGACCCGCGTGGTCGTGATCGTGGGCATCGCCGCTATGCGACTCCATTTTTGGCGGATCGGCCGTCGTCGTGACGAGCCGCGCGGCCCACTGTAACCACCGCGGACTAAGCGCCAGCGCAACGGCGATGGCCCCGATTGCGAGAACCGACCATCCCCACACGCGGAACCGCGGCATTTTAAGCTTCATGGCGACCTCCCGCGCATGTACGGGCGCGTTTTTCAGTAGCTGCAGGGACAAACGTCACGCGAGGCGCAGCAGAACCCCGGACGACGACCGAAGCCTGGCATCCCGGCGAGCAGCGTGATTGTCTGGCGTGAGACAGTCACTTGCCGGGTCGTAGAGAAATCAAAGTAGCAGCACGCCAAGCGCAAGATGCCGGGGCAGCGCACCGAGCAAGAAAGGTGCCGTACTTGCAGAAGCGTCAAAGGAAGCAAACGGCCCAACGCGCGCCTGGTCGTTCAGCACGCAATCGCTGAGGAAGAAACCGCTTCCCGGTGCGTCGAACTCAATGGATAGTGGCGCGTCCGGAACGGCAAACGCGCAGGTTCCTTCGTGACATTCCGACGAGTCTGGTAAGGCCGGGGCCGAGTGACTCGCGGGATCGCACGAGTGGTGATCATGATCGCACGGCCCGCCAACCGCCGCCGCAAAATGCGCGACTGACTCCGGGTGTCCGTGATGCGCGCAGCAGCCAGCCATCGTGTGCCATAGCACTGAGACGGCGGCGATGATAGCAACGCAACGGTTCATTCGGAGACTCTCCAATTAATTCTATCGCTAATGGTATCGACAAAATCAGTCGGTCCTCGTCAACACATTCGATGCAAGCGGCATGATTCATTATTCTGAGATACCATCCCAAGCCGTTGCCTGCCATTGGGTTTTGACATTCTGATGAAATCCACGCGAAAACGCGGCTGGGGAGAATTCATGTTCTGGCAATCGGTCCTCCCGGCCCCGCAATCAATCGAGGGGCCGGCGCCGTCATGGCGGCGCTCGCGAAAGACAACTATTACCGCTCGACTGGTGGCCGACCTGGCCCGAATACCGGCGCGATCCCCGTGTCGACCCGCGGCACGTCTATCCCAGGCTCCTCGCGAAGGCTTCCGCCAAGAAGCAAGCCGTCAATCGCCACGCGGCTGACGCCCAGTTGCTGCAGGGCCTGCAAGTAGGCCAGGCTCGCTTGCCCGTAGGTTCGCTGCGCCGTCAAAAGCGTCAGGAAGCTGAATTGCTGCTGCTGGTAGCCCTTGGTAACCAGATCGAGCGACGAGCGCGCGTCGGGAAGGATGTCGCGGGTGTATTTCTCGACCTGGTTGCGGGCATTCGCGTACGTCTCGAACGCCGAGGCGAGCCGGCTGCGCAGGCTCAATTCAACCCGGCCCACCTCGGCCCGGGCATTTCGCAAATCGGCGAATCCCGTTTGGACGTTGCCCTGGTTTCGATTCAGGATCGGCAGGGGAATTCCCACCTGAACGTTGCCGATCGTGTACTGCGACGCGTTGTCATATTGGACGCCCAGTTGAACGTCGAAATTGGGCAAGGGCTCGATCCGCGCCCGCTCGAGAACCGCCCGCGCCCGAGCCACGCCGACTCGCGCGCCGGCCAGCTCCGGACTCTGCTCGAAAAGCCGCGCCAGCGTCGCTTCCCATTCGAGAACGTCGGGCGGTGGCTCCAAATCGCCGCCCAGCTCGCGCGGAACCATGTTCGGCACGCCCACCACCGACGACAATCTGCGCCACGCCGCGGCGTGCCGGTTGCGCGCGTTCTCGACGGCAATGCCCGCCGAATTGGACTCGATGCGGGCTTGCAGCACGTCGACGTAGGCGATTTGCTCGCCGCGAAAGAGCTGCTCGGTTGTTTCCTGCGCGCGGCCGCCGATCGATGCCAGTTCACCGGTCAACTCCATCGCCCGCTGGGCAACCAGCACGTTGAAATACTCGGCGCGCACGTCGTTGAGCACTCGCAGCCGCTGCGCGGCAAATTCCTGCTGGGCCTGGGAAACCGCCCGGCCGCCGGCTACGCGGCTCAATTCCAACTTGCCGCGGCGGACAAATTCCTGGCTGATGAAGGCCCCCTGCTGGCCGGCTTGCCCGTTGTTGCCGACTTCGGTCGCCTGATAACCGACAATCGGGTTGGGGCGCAGGCCCGACTGCAGCCATTGACCCTGCGCCGCGCGAACTCTCGCATCGGCCTGCACGAGCGTGGGGTTGTTCGCCAGCGCCGTGCACTCCAGATCCGCGAGCGTCAGGCCGTCCGCCGGCGGGTCGCCTACGAGCTGCCCGCTCGGAATGCTCTCCCACGGACGTGAAGCCCCAAGCGCGTGCTGAAACGCGGTCCGCTGTCCCGCGGCCGCGTGCGCCCGTGCATCGGCCGGAGGGACTCGACGGTCCTGGTGGTCCGGCGACTGCGCCGCCCTTTTGCGCGCGCTCGGGAGCCGGGTTTGGGCGAACAGCGTCTGGCCGTGCCAGAGGATCGCTCCCGCGACGCCAACGAGAATCGCGACGCGTAATGCGCCGGCTCTCGATCGGCAGCCGGGTACGATCCCGAAGTCCAGGAGCACGATGTAAATCTCCCCAATCGGGCTACGGCCCGATATGTCGGCCGCGCCCGCGCACGCGGCTCTCCCGCACGAACGGTTTGGATACAAGCGGAAGCAATCGCACGGCCCGACGGCCATGAACAGGACGTGAAAAGCGGGCTAGTTGATGAGTCGGCGAGGAACCTTCGCGAACGTGAAAGGGCAAAAGCAAACTCGACGGGCGGCGCAGCGAGATGTCGCAAATCAGCGGCCCTACCATCAACATCGGCGATGCGTCGCCGAATCTTGCCGATCATGCCAGGGACAAAGGCATCCGCGGTCATGCAGTCGCAGCCTTGATAGCTTCACTTTGGGCGGTTGAGCCCGGAGATTCCGCCGGCAACGTCCATTCGGCCCGTGCCCGTCCCCGGCCCGCTATTCGGGCGGAATCGGCTTCCCGTGCGGATCGACGGCCGGGTGGGCCATTTCGCGATCGAGCTCGCCGCGCAATTCGTGGTCGGTGTAATGTTCGAGCTGTTCGGCGTTGCCGTGAATCCGACTTTCGACGATGCCGGCGGCGGTGGCGAGGTAGCGCTCCCAGAGACGATGGGAGCGGACCAGCGTTTTCGCGCGGTCGCGTCCCCGGTCGGTCAGACTGAATCCGTCCTTGCCGCGCACCAATTCACCGCGCGAGAGCAGCATGCCCAGCACGGTCGTCGTCCTCAGGGAACCCGGCCCCAGAACGCGCCGAACCGCGTTGCGATCCATGACCGTGCTGGCGTGCGATTGCTCTTCGGCCCGGTACAGCAGCGCCAAAACGTCTTCGGCAAGAATTCGCAGCGACAGCAAGCCTCGGCGCAGGAAGCCGACGACGATGCCCTGGCGCGGCGCGAACAGCACCGCGACGGCAAACAGCAGCCCGGCCATGGTTGCCATCATTCCGGACGTGGTCGTGCTGTGATAGCCAAACAGCCGCGGAACCACGATGGCCCCGACGTGGCCCAGGATCGCGGCCAGCGCAGCCACGATCACGCTGATGACGATCATCGTCCGCAACCGATCGGTGCACAGATAAGCCGTCGCCGGCGGCACGATCAACATGGCCACCACCAGAATGTTCCCCACCGCTTCAAAGCTGGCCACGGCGGTGATGGCCACCAGCGTGGTGAGCAGATAGTGCATGATCGAATCGTTGAACCCCAGCGCGGTCGCCAACGCCGGATCGAACGAAGCAATCTTGAATTCCTTGTAAAACAGGACCACCGCCAGCAGGTTGACGAGCATCACGGCGCCCAGCACCAGCACGACTCGGGGGATTTCCCACTGGCCGACCGTCACGGTATAGAGCGGCGTCATTTCAATGGCGCCGTACAGCACGCAGCCCGGATCGAGATCGACCCGATCGGCCGCTTGCACGATCATCACCAATCCGGCCGCGAACAAGGCGGTAAACACGACCCCCATCGCGGCGCCCTCGTCGACCTTGCCGAAGCGGCGTATCGACTCCGTAAACAGCGCGGTCAGCACGCCCACGATCGCCGCGCCGACGAACATCGGCAAGCTGTCGCGCGAGCTGGTGAGAAAAAACGCCGCCGCCAACCCCGGCAACACGGCATGGCTGATCGCGTCGCCCAGCATGCTCATCTTGCGCAGCACGAGAAAATTGCCCACTAGCGCCGACGCCACGGCGCACAGAACGCCGGCCGCCACGATCCAGCCGTCGAGCAACCAGTTCCAGTTTTCCAAAAGTTCCATGGCAAGAGTGTCCGATCAGTTCGTCGCCGGCGATGCCGCCGCTTGCGTCGGATGGAGGCTCGGCGGCACCGGTTTCTCCTGCTCATGATCGGGCAGGAGCGACTCCAGCTCGGCAATCATGTCGGCGTCCAGCACGTGCTCGATCGCGTCGGCTCCCCGGTCGACCTGGCTGGGCGCAATGTCGGCGTAGTGCGTCAAGAACAACTCCCACAGGCGATGGTCGTAGGTGACCTTGACGGCCGCGCGATAGCCCTCAGGCGTCAGCCGCACTCGTCCCTCGTGATCCGTGCGCACCAGACCGCGCGCATCGGCGAACCGAATCAGGCGGCCGAGCTGCCCGGGATTCCACGAGCGGGCCGATGCCAGCTCCGCCACGGTCACGGGCGCGGCTTGCTCGCCCCCAGCGACCGGCTCCGCGGCTGCGCGCGCTTCGAGCACCTCGTAAAGGGCGCGCAGCAGATGATCGCGGTGAATCTTCTTCCGCAGCCGCCGCCCGCGCACCGTGCGCACGACCACGCCCCGCTCCGTTCCCAAAAACATGCTCAACAGGAACGCGCAAGTCGCCACCAGCACGATCATCGCGCCCGAGGGAAGTCTGGGGAATAAGGCGCTCATGGCTGCGCCGACCAGGGCGCTTGCGGCGCCGATTGCCGCGGAAATCGCGGCCATCGTCGACATCCGCTCCGTCCAGAACCGGGCCGCCGCGGCCGGCACCACCAACAGCGCGACCATCAGGATCAGCCCGACTGCCTGCAAGCCGATGAGCGTGACCATCACGACGAGGATCATCAGCACGGCGTCCAAAACGAAAACGGGGTATCCTCGCGAGCCGGCAAAAGCCTCGTCGAAACACAACAGGCGCAGCTCCTTGAAGAGCAGCACGCAGACCACGGCCGCAATCAGCGCTGCGATGCCGATCAACTCGGCGTCCAGGGCGCCCATCGACGCCGCCTTGCCGTAGATGAACGCCTCGAGTCCGGCCGCGTGCCCGGTCTTCATCTGCTGGGCCACGCCGAGCACGGCCACGCCTGCGCCGAAGAAGACGCTCAATACGATGCCCAGCGCCGCGTCTTCCTTGAGCCGCGTCGCGTTGCGGATAAACAGGATGGCGGCCAATCCGAGCATGCCGGTCACGGCCGCGCCGGCCAGCAACAGCGGCAGCGATTTGCCGTCCCCTCCGGCCAGCGTCACGAGCACGAACGCCAATCCGACGCCCGGCAGCGTGGCGTGACTGAGCGCGTCGCCCATCAGGGCCCGCTTGCGCAGCAAGGTGAAATTGCCGACGGCTCCGGCGGCCAGCCCCAACAAGGTCGTGCCCAACAGCACGACGCGCGTGTTGTAGTCTTGCAGAAGCAGCACGCGCCGCCACTGGTGCCACGTGGGCCAGTCGACGCTTCGATCGGTAATCGAACGATGCTCGGCCGCAGCCGGGCCGGCTCCCGGCGCCGCGATCGCGAGCGACGGACACGTGACCGCTATGGTTATAAGCGCTATCGCCAGGCGTCGCCGAACCGAGGTCATCCGCTGGGGGCTCCCTCCCGCCGCATCGCTTCGGCCGCCTGATCCAGCAGCGTCAGTTTGCCGCCGTAAGTCTTCTGCAGGTTCTCGTTGGTAAACACATCGCGGGTCGCTCCCGCCGCGACGACGCGCATGTTGAGCAGAATGACGTGATCGAAATACTCCGGCACGGTTTGCAAATCGTGGTGCACGACCACCATCGTCTTGCCGGCCCGCCTGAGCTCGTGCAGGATTTCGACGATCGCCCGTTCCGTGGCGGCGTCCACGGCCGCGAACGGCTCATCCATCAGATACAGGTCCGCATTCTGCACCAGCGCCCTGGCCAGAAACGTGCGCTGCTGCTGTCCGCCCGACAAATGGCTGATCTGCCGGTTGGCCAGTTCGGCGATGCCCACGCGCGCCAGGGCCGCAAGCGCAAGCTGCCGGTATTTTCTCGTCACCGGGCGGCACCAGCCGATCCTGCCGTACAGCCCCATGGCCACGACGTCGACGGCGCTGACGGGGAAATCCCAATCGACGCTTTCGCGCTGCGGCACGTACCCCACGCGATGCCGGTTTTTTCGATACGGCTTGCCGAACACCAGCACCTGGCCCGAAGCGCTGGGAACCAGGTCCAACACCGCCTTGATGAGCGTGCTCTTGCCGGCTCCGTTGGGCCCGATGACCCCCACGAGCTTGCCGCGGGGCAGCTCGAAACTGACGTCCCACAGGACGGGCTTGCGTTGGTAAGCAACCGTCAGGTCGCGAACCACTAGCGGCGTCGCCGTGGAATGGTCCGGCGGATTTCCCGAATCGACGTGGGTCGACGACCCATCGAGCGTGACCGACATTTTTGCGCCTCGCTGAATCATTTTCGACCGCGCATCTTCAATCGGCGGCCAGCTTCCCGTGAAACCCTGTTTGCGGCGCTTCGCCTCCCAGCGCGCGTGTCGTCAGGGTGATGTTGTGATCGAGCATGCCGACGTACGTTCCCTTGTAGCTTCCCGCCTCGCCCATCGCGTCGGAAAACAACTCGCCGCCGATGGCGACGTCGTGGCCGCGCGCCCGGGCTCCGGCCGCGATCGCTTCCACGTTCTTCCGCGGCACGCTGCTCTCGACGAAAACGGACTTGATCTTTTTATCGACGATCAAGTCGACCAGTTCGTTAATCCGCTGCAGCCCGGCTTCGGATTCGGTCGAGATCCCCTGCACGCCTTGCACGTCCAGGCCATACGCGCGTCCGTAGTAGTTGAAGGCGTCGTGCGAAGTGATGAGCACTCGTTTTTCCTTGGGGATCGTGGCGATCGAACGGCGGCCGTATTCGTGCAGCTCCTCGAGCTCGCGCCGATAGCGCTCGGCGTTGGCCTGATATTCCGCGGCATGCGCCGGATCGAATTCCCCTAGCGCCTTGGCCGCCGCGCCGACGCATTTTGCCCACGCGCTCACGTCCATCCACACGTGCGGATCGTAATGGCCCGCGAAGTCGTCGGGTTCGAGCAAAAATTGCGGCTCGATCATCTCAGTGACCGCGTACACCGGCTTGCTGCGCGAGATTCTCACGAGCGTGTCGATCATCTTGCCTTCCAGCATCAAACCGGAATAAAACACGATGTCGCCGTTCATGATCAACTCGACGTCGTCGCGCGTGGCTTTGTAAAGATGCGGATCGACGCCGGCGCCCATGATCTGGGTCACCTCCACGTGCGGCCCGCCGACGTTGCGAACGATGTCGGCGACCATCCCCACCGTTGCCACGGCATGAATCGGATACCGGGCCCGCAAGCCGTCGGCGCGCGAGTCGGCGTCTCCCGAGCATCCGCCGGCCAGGGCCACCAGCAGGAGCGAAACCAACATGGCTAAGTGCTTGAGCAATGGATAGTCTCCCGGTGCGCTATCGGGTGGTAACGGTTGAAAATCGAGTCTTTGACGGCACCGACAGCAGATTTGGCATACTCAAAAATACAATTTTACACTCGCCAAATCCGGGGAGTCAAGATTGATAAACAGGGGGGGCTCTCGACTTTCCGCCCTGCCGGGAGTAGAACGATTGTCCTAACTATAAAGGGCAACAGTCGTTACGCTGGGCCGCAAGCCGGGACTACCGCGGCGTGGACAAACTCCGACTCGTTGCAAGGCGATGCCGAAAGCGGCCGTCAGTTGCTCACCAAGCCACCTCGGGGCTCGCCGTGTCGCCGGTCATCTTCGCAGGCAGCCGCCAGACGTGCGTGCCCCCTCGATCGGTGAAATAGAGCGACGACTCGGAGGGACGCTGCGCGTGGCCGTCTCCCCACAGGGCATAAAAGTCCGCATGCGCGTGCAGCGGCCGCCGGGCGAAGGAGTGGTTGTGCCGCTCGTCGTGCGTCAGTTGTTTTGCCTTCCGCCACGTGCGGCCTAGGTCGCCGCTGGTCCACATCACCATCTGTCCGCCGGTGCAGTAGGGCTGCGCGCCGGGATCGGTGGGCGCAATCAGCCGCCACGTGCCGTCGGCCTCGATATAAAGCGAACCGAAATCGTAGTTGTGGTCCGACGTCGTCACGTCCCGGTAGTCCCACGACTGTCCGGTCCACCGCGCGATGTGCCATGTGCGGGGATCGTTCTTCGGCCCCGGCTCGGGTCCGCGGCTCGTCTGGTACAAAATCACCGCTCGGCCGTCCGCGTCGAACAGCAATTGCTTGAGAAAGACGAGCCACCCGGCCGATTCGTAGTCCCGCACGAGCGTCGGATTCCGCACTTCCGAAAGCGGCGTTTTGACCGGCTCGCCGGAGACGGTCTGCCAGGTGTGCCCGGCGTCGGGGGACTCCAAATAGTAAAGATTCGTCCGCGCGTTCAGCCCGCCCTCGCGAGGATGGTAATTGAACGTCGTCGCCACGCGCCGGCCGTCCGAACAGCTTTGCTGGTAATGTCCCTCGGCAATGTGCGCAAGCGCCTGTGGCTCGTTCCATCGAAAGCCGTCGCGGCTGGTCATCCAGTGCATGACGCGCTTGCCCGACAGGTACCGCGTGTGCATCAGAATGAAGCTCGCGTCATCGAGCACCCACGGCTGCGCATACGAGAAATTCGTCGTCAACACGTGTTGGAACTTGTCGATTGCGTACGGCTCGGCGCTGCGGTGGATGTACGAGGGCCGCGACGCGCCGTGCGCGTTCGAAAAGATCCACAGGTAGCCGCTTCGATCCACCGCCAACGTCGGGTTGTCGTGGGCATCGCCCGTCTTCTTGTCGAGCAGGATGCGCGGGCGCGGCACGGTGCGGGTGGCATGATCGAAATAGGAGACCATGTGCAGCAGCCGCTGTTTGCCGCGCACGCTGCCGCCGTAGACGAAAAACGTCTTGTTCGCCGCGGCCGCGTAGCAAGCGATCGGCAAGTGCTGCTGCGGATAGGTGGGCATGCCGCCGGAGTATTTATAAACGTACGGGTCGCCCGTCTTTTGCACCGCGTACCAGATGCCCCGGTATCCATCGTCCTCGGCCAGCGTAAAGGGCTCGCCGCCCGGTAGCGGCCGAGCGGCCAGGGCGGCCAACAGCGCAAAGCCGCACGCCCCTAACGCCCTGTGAGCGTGAATGCGCATGGTAAGAAATTCTCCTTGCACGGCCCGCCGAACGCGACGTCTCGGCCGGCGCCGAGGGTCTATAATACGCGAGAGAAACGGCCGGAGCCACCTGCGGCGCCTTTTGCCGATCGTAGGGACTGGCGCGAAAACAACGGCTCGCGCTGGCGCCCGGATAATTTGCCATAGCCGCGCAATCCGCGCGGCGTTTTGCCCGCCGGCGCACGTTGAGCTAGCGTTGCTGTAGACGAGCCCGCCAACCGAATGGGTAAAGGCTCGGCACTAATTTAGCGATGCTCGATGCGGGCAATTCCCCGCGCTGAACAAACGGGACATCGAATCGATGCGAATCTACATTCTTTGCTTGTTGCTGGTGGTCGCCCCGGCCGCGGCCGTTTTCGCCATCAAGGAGTACCAGGCCATCCGCGTGGACCGGCTGAACGTGCCGTGGACCAATCGCGGCGAAGTGCTGTTCTTCAACGCCACGTGGTGCGGCCCTTGCCGACAGATGAAGCCGATCGTGGCCAACATGCGCCGCCAGGGTTACCACATGCGCGACGTCGACGTCGACCGCCAGCGCGATTTGACGCAGCAATACGGCATCCGCGCCGTGCCCACGTTCGTGTTCCTCGAGAACGGCAACGAAGTGAACCGTTTTTCAGGCGGCACGACGTCGGAGCACCTGCGCAGCCTGTGCAGCTCGGCGTATACGCGTTGACGCGCCCCAACGGTCGACCCGGCCGATCTTTTTAAGAGCGGCGCGTGCCAGCACGGCATTCACCGCGTCGCCGACGCGGCCAATTGGTCTGGCACGATCGGGGTGAATCTGGGAAACTCCCGCCCTCGTCAGCCGGCATTTCACACAAGCGCGGTCGTCCAGCATGCGTTGCTCAAGCGGTCCCTTGCGCTCGCTCATTTTCGCGGTCGTTTGCGCGTCCGCGATGGCCGGCTGCCGGGCCTGCAATTGGCGCGGTCAGGGATACGGCGAACAGCGCGAGCCGTGGACCAGGAATCTGCGCCCGCCGGCCGACGAGTCGCAATTCACCGGTGCCGACGCCAAAGCGCGCGACATCGAACGCAGCCTCGGCGTCCGATAGGGCCGCCTCGCGTGCAAGCCGGCGTCCTCACGCGCGTCGCACCCCACCGGCGGCCTACCGCGCCACGCGCTCGTGCGGCGGTTCGCCCGGATGATAGACGAGCCGGGCGCCGTCAAGCACGTCGGGCCAGCGGTACAGGTCGGGCTTGAGCTTCCGCTCGGAAAGCAAGCGGGCCTGGTCGAAAAAGTGCGGCGACGCCGGATCGCCGCTTTCGCCGAAATTCAGCACGCTGGCGCCGCGCACCTTCGGACCGAATTCATACACGGCCATGTAGCTCGTGCCCACCAGCCCGTACCGCTTGTTCATCGACAACAGGAACGGAATGTTGATCGATGGCGCGTAGTATTGCGTGAACACGACCCCCAGCGGGCCCGGCGCGCCGAAACTCGGCAGGCTCGGCTTCTTGTCGTCGAACGCCATTTGCGTCAGATCGATCAGGTGCGGCAATCGCTGGGCGCGGAACAACTCGGCCCAGGGAACGCGCCAGTCGCCATGCCGCGACCGGAGCTTGTCGGCGGCGACGACGAGCGCCTCGAACTCGCGCTTCGGCTCGTCGACATACTGCGGCAGCAGCGTTTCGGCCGGATAGTCCATGCCGAAAAGCTCTTCGTACCAGGCCTCGCACAGGGTCGCCTGCGTGCTGGCCGCCTCCACCCGGCAATCCCAGTCGAGCAAATGCTTCAAGTACGGCTCGACATGGGCCGCCAGCTCCGGATCGCTGGCGCGCAACTGCTCGAAGCGGCGGGCGTATACGGGCAATTGCTCGCTGGCCCAGTAGAGCTTCGTGTCAAACGCCACTTTCTGCAGCTCGTCGAACGTCACGGCATCCATGTCCCGCAGAATCTGCCGCGATCGCTTGGCCCGGCGCTTGTCGTCGCCCGCGTCTTCGACCATGTAGGGCGGGTACTTCGCGGGATCCGGGTTGCCCGTGTCGCACGTCGTAAACGGGCTCGAATTGCAGTTCTGCACGAATCCGTCCGCCGGGTTGAGCAATTGCGGCAGCTCGTCGAGCGCGTGCATGCCGTTCCACTCGGTCCGCGGATCGGCGCCGTCGACCGGCAAGCTCCAGTTGAACCGCGGATCGCGCCGCGGCACCAGCCCGTTGTAGAGGAACATGATGTTGCCCGCCTGATCGGCATAAATCACGTTCATGATCGGAAACTGCTGCATGGCCAGCCCGCTTTTGAATTCTTGCAGGTTGCGCGACCGCACCAGCTCCATCTGCTGCCGCAGCATGCGGACGCTGTCGAGCCCGGCGATGCGCGCCGCCAGGTAGTGCTCGTCGTCCTCTTTAACGACGGTCGGCCCGTGGTGGGTCTTGCGCAGCTTGACCGTGCGGTCGTGCATGCGGTCGCCGATTTTGACTTTGATCGTTTCAACCCACTCGACGGCCTCCCGATAACCATCGCCGTAGCGGTATTTGAGCGGATCCTCGGGATGGTCGAAGGTGACCCGCCACACGTCGGCGATGTCGGGCTCGTTGGTCGTGTAGGTCCAGCCCAAAAACTCGTTGTGTCCCAGCGTCGGCACGCAGTTGCCGTACATCGTCGCGCCGGAAAACGACCAGCCTTCGTCGCTCTTCAGATGCGCCTCGTACATTTGCGAGAAGCCGAACCACGGCAGGTGCGGATTGACGAACAGCATGGCGTGTCCCGAGGCCGTGCGTTTGGGCGCAATCGCCCAGCCGTTCGAGCCCGCTTCCGCCCAGATCGGCGGATGCGCGCGCGGCAGGTAGGTGTGCGACAGCCGCGTATAGCGGAAGCACAATTCGAGCAGCACCTGCCGTCCGTAGGCCAACACGTGCCACGGCTCGAAATGCTTGATCAGCCGCGGCTTCGTCTCGGGATGCGTCGCCAGGTAGTAATTCAGCCCCCGCGTAAACGCGCCGCACAGGGCCTGGTATTCGGGCTCGAGCTGGCGATACGCGGCGCGCGATTTCGGCACCACCTCGAAGGCCCGGTTCAACAGATCGCTGTTGAGCCCCATGTGGCCGTGCACCTCGCAATACCGGCCCAGGCTCAAAATGTACGTGTCTTCCACCTGCCAGAAATAATCCTCGGCCTGGGCATACGCGTAGCCGAACATCACGTGCCGGTCGGTCTCGCCGTGAATGTGCGGCACGCCATAGGCGTCGCGATAGATCGTCACCCCGCGCGCTAGCTCCCTGGATTCCGCTTCTTCGGCCGGGCTCAACACGCCGGGCGTCACCGGATCGACGGGGTTGGGCGAATCGGCCCCAAGCGCTGTCACGCTTGCCATCAGAATCAGCGATGCGAGACAACACCGCCCGAGGAGGGCGGTTGGGACCAATGACATGCTGCGCCCTCCAACCTGTGGCGGCGTAATCAGCCGCTCTTACTCAAATTATCGCGTCCAGGCCGCAATCGGCAACGATGGCCCCTCACGAGGTGGCGACGTAACTTAAGGGGCCGCATTGAATAACTGAAAACGGCCGAAGCGTCGAGACCGATTCCTTTCCCATGGACCCCCCAAGCGGGCCGTACAGCTCGGGACGCCGAAATCGGAACAAATATTCCGGCTCGGCCCGGGCCGCCTCGAGCGTGCCAGCGTCGGCCATGATGTGAACACGCCGTTTTCGACCGCTCGGGCACGGAAATCGACGTGCGTCTTGTGTGTGGCAAGTTTCTATGGCGTGTGTAGCTGGATTCGCAAGAATTCAGCCTGCATGATCTGAGTTCTTGCGAACTCAGCTACCTGCCAGAATTCCTTGCCACGCGCTGCGTCGTCGCCCCTCTTTCGCCCCGCGTCGCGGTCCTGTAGGTTGAGCGCGGCGCGAGCCCGGTGTTGGTTGTGGGACGCCGGCATGACTCGGGGCAGGCTCTCACGAACAGCGCGGGGAAACCTTGCGTGCAACACGCCGGCAAAACGATGTCCGACGCGACGGAAGTGATCGACGGCAATGAATACCAGGAGTGCCGGTTCGAGAAGTGCAGGATGATTTACCGCGGCGGCGAGATCCCGCGCATCACCGGCTGCCAGTTCGACGACTGCACCTGGCACTTCGAGGGCGCCGCCGAACGGACTCTGCTCTTCATGCGCCAACTGTACCACGGCATGGGCCCGGGCGGCACGCAATTGATCGAAGCCACTCTCAGCGAGCTCCGCCAGCCCCAGCCCCCCGCAGTCGAGGAGCCGAAGGAAGGGAAGTAGGGGTTGGGGGTTGGGGGTTGGGAGTTGG
>JBBDNV010000099.1:0-22159 GCA_040877415.1 Pirellulales bacterium | reverse complement strand
CGCGAAAAACGGCGGTCGCGAGGTGCCTGTCCCAGTTTTTCAACACGCTGGTAGCGGATCGGGGTTTAGCGGGCAGTGCATTCGCTTGCAAGCGCGGGCCCGGCCCGCGGGGCGGGGGGCTCAACGTTCATATTCCTTCGTTCAATGCGCGTACGGATCCGCTTGTCCATAGCCGATAGCGGGCGTGTTGTAGCGATCGGTCGACGGCGACGGTGTCGTCGCGCCGGTCGTCGGAACGAAGTCGCTCGTGCCTCCCGGACGATAATAGGGAGCCGTCCGCGACGGCGAGACGACATTCGTCTGCGCCGGCATCTGGTACGGCGGAACGCCGGGCGGCGAGTAACCAGTTTGGCCCGGATTGTAGAGGGTGCTGCCCGGCCGATACGGTTCGCCGGGCGGAGAACTCGCGGGCGCCGCATTCGGCGGCGGTGGCTCGGCCTGGTCCGACGCGCCGTAGCGATCGGCGGCCGATTGTTCGGGCTGAGCGGCGTGGGGGTCGGCGGCGCCGTGGCGACTATCGGCCGTGCGATAGCCCTCCGGCGCGCTCGGTTCGCCCGGCTGGTAAGGGACGTTGTCGACACGATTGTCCGGTGGCGGCGCCGTGTAGTTATCGGCGGGCGGGGCGCCATATCCGGCGCCGGCGCCTCCGTACGAGCCCACGTTCGCATAAGGATCGCCCGCATTCGGGGGTGCGCTGGTTGCGCCGCTCTGGCCTCCCGGCGGGTAGCTGTTTGGCGACGACGTGGCCGGGTATCCGGTTGCCGGATAAGCCTGCGCAGGTCCCGCCGGCGGCTGCGTGTAGTTTTCGGAGTACGGCCCTTGCTGCGGCGCGGCCGCGTTTGCCGCATAGTCCGCCGGCGCCGCACCCTGGGTTGCGCCCGCGGTGGCGGGCATGCCCGCGTAACCGGTCGGCTGGCCCGGATACGGCGCCGCTTGATACCCCGCAGCTCCGGCCGGCTCAGCAAACGCGGATGTGCCGCCAGGCGCGGCTGAATACGCAGAACCGTTGCCGGGGGGCGTTGCTCCCGCCGAGGGCAGTTGCGGTTCGCCGTGACCGCTCATCGCCGGGTCGGAGCGATTTCGGCCCCATCCCCAGGGCGAACCACCGCCGCTGCGACAGCCTGCAGCAGCCAAAGCGACGGCCACAACGATTGCAAACCGGGCAGAAGAAGCTCGCATGGCGCAATTACCCTTTTCGACGTGAACGAGAAGGGGAGCGGCCGAGCGCTTCGACGTCGCCGTCGAGCCCGAACGTCCTCTTCCCTGAGGACATGTATTTTTTTGCGTGGCCCGCCGAACGCCGCCAGTGCATCCTTCGGCCACGTGGGGCGGAATCGCCCGTCCGTAAGGCATCTTCGGATGTTGTCCGCCGCCGGCACAAGGAGAAACGGAAATGTCGACGCGTCAAAGGTGCCCTAAATCGGCCCCACGCAGGGCGGGGATTATAGAAAACGACCCCGCCCGGTCAACGTCAAAAGCGCCCCTTGGGCGACGCATTCCCGCCCGGCGAGGCGGACGCCGGCGGGCGACGCGTCTTGGCGCGATCCCAAGACGCACGACGCCCAATGCTTGGACGCCTGACAGCAGCGCCAGCAAGGGGCTGTTACTGCGCGGCCGCCTGGTGCCGTTTGCCGACCGCGTCCCAATCGATCACATTGAAGAAGTTGGCGACGTAGTCCGCCCGTCGGTTCTGATAGAGCAGGTAGTAAGCGTGCTCCCAGACGTCGAGGCCCAAAATCGGCGTGTTGCCGTGCATCAGCGGGCTGTCCTGATTGGGGGTGCTTTCGACGACGAGTTTCCCGGCTTTGTCGACGCTCAACCAGGCCCAACCGCTGCCGAAACGGCCCGTGGCCGCGGCGCTGATCTCTTTCTTGAAATTCTCAAAGCCGCCCAACTGCGAGCTGATCGCGTCGCCCAATTTGCCGCTTGGCTGTCCGCCTTTGCCGGGCCCCATGATGGTCCAGAACAATGAATGGTTGGCGTGCCCGCCGCCGTTGTTGCGCACGGCGGTGCGAATTTTTTCGGGAACTTTCTCGATATTGCGCACCAGATCCTCGATCGGCCGGTTGTCCCATTCGGTCCCCTCGATCGCCTTGTTCACGTTGTTGATGTACGCGGCATGATGCTTGTCGTGGTGGATTTCCATCGTCCTGGCATCGATGTTGGGCTCCAGGGCATTGTTCGGATACGGCAGCGGCGGAAGCTGGTAAGGCATGATTATTTCCTCCTGAATCGGTGTGAGTCATAAGACGGCGCGCCGGCAAAACGATGCCGCGGGGGCGCCCCGGCAAAGTCATTCACTCGCCGCGCTTGCTGAAGGATACCCGATTGAATGGCGAAGGACAATCGGCGCGGCGGCGCGCACACGGGGCTAACTTGAGCGTGTGCTTGAAGAATCAGCTTCGCAATTTCAGCCAAGGCGCGAGCACGTTTATGGCGCGGTGCGTGGTGTCCACGTTTTCGTCGGGCTCCGCCTCCTGGTTGGCCATCAGATACGACTGGATGGCGGCCAGGATCGACTGGGCTTGCGGCACGATGTTCGCGCTGCGGCGGTCGCGCAACCGCTTCAGGCGAATTGCCACGCGAACGCGGGTTCGTGCCATGGTCGACGCCGAGCGTTTGTCCAGAGTTCGAATCGGAACGCGCTGTTCCGAAAACGTCAGCTCGACCAAAAACGGCACGGGGCGATCGCTACGGCGCCGCGACGGCTGTCGCTGCTGCGTTTCGATCTGCAAGTCGATGCGGTCGGCCTTGATCCCCAGGATTTCGGCGTGATGGTCCAGCACGAAGCCCCGCAGTTTTTCGACGGCCATGTTCACCGGCACCACCGTGACCAGGACGGTGTCGAAGAGCGTCTCGCCGTTCCGCTTGCCGGCGGCTTGCGACGATCCGCCGCCCGTTTCGTTGCCCAGACCGTCCCCGAGTTGCACGACCGTGTTGCGGCCCAGGTTCTTGGCTTCCAACAGCGCGCGGTCGGCCCGCCTGAGCATCGACTCCGGCGTATCTCCGGGCTGGATCTCGGTGACGCCGAAACTCACCGTTACCGGGTGTCCGCCGAGCGCAGCTTGCGGCAGTTCGCTGATCAATCGGCGCAAATCCTCGGCGCGTCGGGTGGAGGTGGCGTTGTTGCAGTCGGCGCACAACAGCACGAACTCCTCGCCGCCGTAGCGAGCCACCAGATCGCCGCTGCGGCATTCGGCCTTGAGCAATTGGCCGAACGACCTGAGCACTTCGTCGCCCGCCAGGTGGCCGTAGGTGTCGTTGACCAGCTTGAAGTGATCGATGTCGCAAATGATCAGGCTGCACGGCAACTGGCGTTCCAGGTGCGCCTTGACGAAGAGCTGATGCATGCGATCGAACTCGGCGCGATTCGCCACGTGCGTCAAAGGATCCTTCGTCGCCCTCTCGTGCAGATTGTTGCACTGTTCTTCCAGCGTGGCTTCCGGCGATGCGTCGTGCAAAAGCATCGCAGCGCCGTGGGTCGTGCCATCGGAGCCCACCACCGGCACGGTATGCACGTCGACGGCGATGGGCTGTTCGTGGCGATTCGAGACCAGCAACCGCCGCAGCGATTGGACGCCCGTATTCACGCAATACGTGATCGGGCAATCGAGCCCAGTCAGCTCCTCCTGGCATCCATCGCTCATGCCGATCAGTTTCGGCGACCAGTGGTGCTGCAAGACGCTGGAGCCGGCAATGCCCGTGAGCCTCTCCGCCCCGCGGTTCCACTGAATGATCCGCATGTCGCGATCGACGAAAACCACCGCGTCATACATGTTGTCCAGCAGCTTCTCTTGAAACAGCGCCGCGCACGGGACACCTTGCTCGAGCGGCGCAGGCGCCGCCAAACTCCGCCAGAAACGGTTCGATTGCTGGGGATCGAGCGTCTGCAGCCAATGGCTGATAACCTGCTGGTGAAGCTGCGTGCTGACGTTCAGTTGGCTGAACGACTTGACCAGGTCGGGATCGAATTGCTTGCCGGCATGATTGAACAACTCGTGCTGCGCGCGATCCCGCGACATCGCCCGGCGGTAGACCTGGTCGGTCGTCATCGAGTCGAACGCGTCGACAATCGCCAGCATTCGCGCGCCGATCGGAATACTCTTGGCCACTAAGGGATAATTGGGGCGGCTGCCGTCGTACCAGCCCGCCGAATGCCGAATGATATCGACGATCGCTTGCGACGGGCAGCAGTTGGCCAGGATGTCCAACCCGGCCAGCCGATACTGATCCATCAGCTTCGTCTCGTCGCTGTCCAGTTTCCCCGGCTTGAGCAACAACCGATCGGGCGCGCCGATCTTGCCGACGTCGTGCAGCAGGGCCGCCACTTCCACTTCGTCGCGCTCGTCGTTCTGCAGACCGATCGCAAAGGCCCAACTCGAACAGCCCAAAGCGACTCGCAACGAATGTTCGGCGGCGGGCGAGTGTTTGTGCCGCAGCGCCGCCAGCAGGCTGCTGGCGATTCCCAGCCGCACCTCGATCAGCCGGTTTTCATAGGTTGCCACCGACGGCGGTACGCACGACATCGCGGCCGTCAGATCGGGTAAGTCGTGTATGAACGTGCTCAGCCGGCCGATCGAATTGTCCCCGTCCGACGCGGCTTCGCCGAGCGGCACGCTCGAGGGCGCCGCGTTGCTCAAATCTGGACTATGTGCCTGCATTGGCAAACCTCGATGCCGACAGGGGCCCTGACGTCGCGACTTCGCTCAGTGAGTTGTGCTGACAGAGTTGTGGCTGACTGCCCCATTGAACAACGGGACTCCCCGCCGACCCCTGTTCGCGCGGACTCCGCGCAAAAGGTGCCACTGCGAGGCGCCCCTTGGGATTCCTCAATGGCCTGCTGGAGGCCAAACAGAGCATCGCTAAAAAACTTAGGTCACTCCTGGCCGAGCGTCAAAGCGGAGATTCCCATTCGTCCAAAGATGACGATTACAACGCCTGTAGCACCGACGTCGCCGTCGGACCCGCTCGGGCAAGCTTCCCGCGGTCTTGCCGCTTGCGCGGGGTCGAAACGCATAGCTTCGCCAATTTGCCGCGACTAGCTCGCGCGGGCGGCGCCCCGCCGATTCGGGTTTGCCTCGGTGGAGTCCGACACCTTGAAATGCCGAATCCGAAAGAGACGGGTAAATCCGTCAAACCCGCCGCGTCCCTCCCCAACCATCCTCCCAGACGAAATGGTCGCAGCCCGCCGTGCCACGCGCGGACTGTCGAGCGCGCCCTATGCCGTTAGGTCACGAACGACGACGAAGACGCTTCTTGGATGACACGCCCGACGTCTCGAGCGGGGAATCGCGGCACGCCGGTCCGCTTGCCGGCGGCGCCGCTGGCGTCGTTGGCTCCCCGGAGAAATCCTACACCGACGCTGCAAAACTGGCGCGCCAGCGCGCCATTTGCACGCTGCTGCCGGCGCGGATGCTCACGATCGCGCTGGCCGTGGGCGCCTGCCTCACGATGGTTGGCGCCTGCCTGTCGTTGCACGTCGGGTCGCCCGCACCGGCGTCTCTGGTGCCCGCCGAAGACGTTGCTTTTCTGCGGCTCGATGCGCCCGGATCAATCGGCGATTGGCTGGCGTCGACGTTGCTGGTCGTCGCCGGCGTCCTGGCGGTGTTCATCTATTCCCTGCGCCGCCACCGCATCGATGACTATCACGGCCGGTACCGGGTTTGGATCTGGATCATGGCCGTTTGCCTGGTGGCCAGCCTTGCGGAGACAACCGGGCTGGGCCGGCTCGCGCGCGCCATTTGTCGGCTGGCGGCCGACTGGTCCCGAGTGCGAAACGACGTGCTTTGGCCGGCGACCGTCAGCTTGGTCGCAGCGGCGATGGGCCTGCGTCTGTTCTTCGAAATCCGCAAATGCCGCTGGGCGGTCGCCGCACTGGCCGCCACGGGCCTGGGTTTCCTGGTTGCCGCGGCCGCCGGCCGAGACTGGCCCACCCCGTGGACCGAGACCGGCAAACCGCTTTTGGCCCGTGGCAGTTGGCTGGCCGGCTACGTGTTCGTTCTGGCCACGTTTTTGCTATATGCGCGTCATGTTCAGCTTGACGTCACCGGCTCGCTCTCGGTGCGGGTCAAACGAAGGCGGCCCGCGGTCAAATCACCGCCAGGCGACGACAACCAATCAGAGCCGTCCGAGCCGCCTGCAAAACCCGCACTGCGTTTGCGGACCGATCTGGATCCGGTGGAATCGTCCTCCGTCGGCGCGTCGCGTTCTCAAGCGGTCGCAGACTCGCATGCCCCGGATACGGCCCGCGCGAACGCGGCCATCAGCATTCCGCAGAAGTCGACGAATCATCTCTCCAAAACCGAGCGTCGCCGCTTGCGCCGCGAGGCCCGAGAGTCACGAATGGCATCTTGACCCACCGCGCTTTAGTCCCTGATCAACCATCGGGCGAGTCGTCCGCGCGGCAGATCGTCGACCAGAAACCGCGCCGGCCGGCCGATCGACTCGGTGATCGCTTCGGCCGCCAGGTAGCCGCTGCGCACCGCGCTTTCCATCGTCGCCGGCCAACCGGTGGCGGTCCAATCTCCGGCCACCAGCACGCCGCCCGTTTGCGTTTGTTGCGCCGGCCGCCATCGCTCCAGCCCCGGACGCGCGGAGAATACGGCCGCATGCTCGGTAACAACCCGGGCACGCAGGAGTTTTGCCTGGCCCGCCACGGGCCAGATCTGGGCCAACTCGCGGCACACTTCGCGCACAATCGCGTCGCGGTCTTTTCCCCCCAGCTCGCGCGAGGCGCTGACCACGACCTGGTAGTAGTATCCGCCACTCGACTCGGTCCCCTGGCATCGAGTGCGATTGAAGATCCATTGGCTCAACCGGCCGACCAGCACGGCATGGTCGAGCGACATGATCGGGCGGTCGAACCACAGGTGTACGCCGGTAATCGGCGAAGCTGCAACGGAACTGATTTCTCCCAGCCAGGGCCATTCGAGCGCGAGGCGCTCATCCACCACTTCGCCAATCTTGAACCAGGGGAGGGCGATGACGACGAAGTCGGGCCGAACTTCCCGGCCGTCGGCCCGCACCACCAGCGGCCCGGCGTCGCAGGCGATCTTGCGAATCGGGGCGTTCAAATGCAACCGGACACCGTGATCGGCGAACCAGCGCTCGAGCCTTTCGCCGTAGAGCGTGCTTAACGGGGCTTGGGGAACTTCGACGACGTACGCCTCGCGCGCGGCGAGAAACCCGTCGACAAGCACCTTGCGCGCGGCTGCCAGGGAGGCCCGATCCAGCTCTTCCCCCAGCGCGCTGACCAGGATCACGCTCCAAAATCGTTCGATCGCCCGGTCCGATTGGCCCTGCCCGCGGAGCCACCGGCCGATGCTCGGCGCTTCGGGGCTGTCGACGACCCCACGGCGCATCAGTTTCCACAAAGCGCGCCCGATGCGCAGCCGGTCCGATGCCGAAAGATACGTTAACCGCCAGAACGCGGGCGCCAGGTGAAAGGGCGGCGGCAGCCGGCCGGCTTCGACGTCGTAGTGTCGCCCGTCGGGCCCGACAAAGTGCAATCGACGATCGCGACGAAACAGGGGCGCAATTCCCGTGCGGCGGCAGAAGTCAGCCAGGTTGGTGCAGCAGCCCATGCTGACGTGTTGGCAGTGATCGACCATCTCGCCGGTGGCCGGATCGCGAAACGAGCCGGCTCGGCCGCCCAACGTCCGCCGCGCCTCGAACAGCTCGACCTGGCATTGGGAAGCTGCCAATGCCACCGCCGCCGCCAAACCGGCCAGGCCGCCGCCCACGACCGTGACTTTCGGCGGGTCGTCGGCTGCGCGCGAGCTCATTGCGCGGGCACTCCGGCCGCGCCGGCGCCGCTTCGACGCAGGAGCCACCTGGTGGCGATGCGCATTTTTCGCCAATTGCTCAACCGCACGCGCGTCGTGAGCACGTCGCCGTCCTTGCGCTTGATCTCGTCCAGCAGCGCCCGATAGACGGCCATCATGCTGCCGAAAATGCGCCGTCCGTCCGGCGCGAGCGAGTGTTCGAGCCTGGCGCCCTGTTCATAGAGTTTTTCGGTGCGGTCGATCTCGAAGCGCATCAACTGCCGAAAGCGCTCGTCGCGCACGCCGGCCCGCAAGTCGTCGACGGTGTAGCCGAATCGGTCAAAGTCCTCGCGCGGCAGGTAGATGCGATTGCGCGCGGCGTCTTCCTTCAAGTCGCGCAGGATGTTGGTCATCTGAAATGCCACGCCGCAGCGTCGTGCCGGCTCCTCGGCTTCGCCGCCGCTCGATCCCCAAATCCGCAGGCAGGCCAGACCCACGGCCGACGCCACGCGGTGACAATACTGCTCCAACTGCTCGAACGTCTCGTACCGGCGCGGCTCAAGATCCATTTCAACCCCGTCGATGACCGACTCCAGGTGCACGATCGGCACGCCAAACGTGTCGATCGTGTCGGACAAAGCCGGCAGCAGCGGATCGTCGTATTCGCCATTTGTCGAGCGCACAAGCGCCACGCGCCAGGCTTCCAGCGCGGCGCGCCGCTCGGCGACCGAAGCCGAGCTGTCACCCAAATCGTCGGTGCGCCGCAGGAAGGCGTACAGCGCGCACATCGCCATCCGCTTCGGCCTCGGAAGCAGCAGAAACGAATAATAGAAGCTCGATGCCGAGCGCCGCGCGATCCTCTGACAGTGCCGGTAACTGTCGTGCAATCCCTTGTTCATCGCCGAGGCTCCCGGCCTGGTATTCGGATACTTCGCCACCAGCAGCCTGCCAGCAACTGCAGCCGTTTTCGTTTCGAGATGGTCGGACGCGTGCGCCATACGTTGTAGTCTAGTTCGCGGATTGCCCGCACCACGGCCAGCCCGCCCGCGACGAACAAAGCCACGTCGAGCCGCAAGTCGCGCGGCATCCGTTCCACCAGCGGCTCTCCGGCGCGCAAGTACCGTTCGGCCCGATCGACTTCCTCGCGCATCGCCCGGCGAAATGCGTCGTTGTGCTCGCGACGCGCGAACATGGCTTCCGTATAGCCTGCCCGAACGAGCGTCGACTGCGGCAAGTAGACGCGCCCCTTGGTCCAGTCGCGCGCGACGTCCTGGCAGAAGTTGGCCAGTTGCAAGCCCGTGCAAATCGCGTCCGACAGCTCGCCCCGCCGCTCGTCGTGACAGCGGGCCAGGTAGAGCACCAACTGTCCCACGGGATTAGCCGAATTCTGACAATAGCCCAGCACGTCCTCGGGCGTGGCATAGCGCGTGACGCGCTGGTCCTGCCGAAACGCGGCCAACAGCCGCGCGAAGGGCTCGCGGGGAATCGAGAACTCGCGAATCGTCGCCGCCAGGGCGACAAACACCGGGTGCTCGGCTTCGCCCGCATAGCATCGCTCGAGCTCGACCTGCCACCAGTCGAGCAGGGCCAGGCTCTCAAGGGCGCCGGCCGTTTCGTCCGCCAGATCATCGGCCCAGCGGCAGTAGGCGTAGATCGCGAAGAAATGCGGCCGCAGCCGCCTGGGCAGCAACCAACTGGCCACCGTAAAATTCTCGTAGTGGCCTCGTGCCAGACGGCGGCAGTAGGCCGCGGCCTGGTCGCGCGACAACGGCCGGGCGCCGGGCGCGCCGGGCCCAAACCTCGCCAGTTCCTCCGCTGCCAAGAGGTGCGCCATCGCAAAACGCCGGGGATTGTGATTCGACTTATGCGCTGTGCTGCCGGCAAAACGGTCGATCCATCGCGTGCGGCTATCCAATCGCCGGCGCGTGCATTATGATGAATCATCGACTTGTTGGAAAGTCGTCGAATCGCCGCGCCAGCACGCGCGACTGCATGCACTCGCGGCATTTTCCCCCGCTGCCAACTGGGGATCAAAACGCCCGATGAAGATCATCCTCGCCAGCCCGCGCGGCTTCTGCGCGGGCGTCAATATGGCCATCGAAACCTTGGAGCTGGCGATCAAGCTCTTCGGCGTGCCGATCTACGTCTTTCACGAAATCGTGCACAACAAGTACGTCGTCGACCGGTTTCGCGCCCGGGGAGCGGCGTTCGTCGACGATCTTTCGGAGGTGCCCGAAGGGGCGACCCTCTTGTATTCGGCGCACGGCGTTTCGCCGGAAGTTCGCCGCGTCTCGGCCGAGCGGCGCCTGAAGACGATCGACGCCACCTGCCCGCTGGTGATCAAGGTTCATCTCGAAGCCGTGCGCTACGCCAAGGAAGGCTACACGATCGTCTTGATCGGCCACGAAGGACACGACGAGGTGATCGGCACGATGGGCGAAGCGCCCGAGGCGATCATCCTGGTTGAATCGCCCGAGGACGTCGACCGCCTGCAACTCTCGTCGCCGAAGTTGGCGTATCTCACCCAGACCACCCTTTCGGTCGACGATGCCAACCGCATCATCGCGCGGCTCAAAGAGCGGTTCCCCCACATTGTCGGACCGCCCAAGGAAGACATTTGCTACGCCACGCAGAACCGCCAGGAAGCCGTGCGCCTGCTGGCCCGTGAAGCCGACGTCGTGCTCGTGCTGGGGAGTCAAAACAGCTCGAACAGCCTGCGGCTGGCTGAATTGGCCCGCGAGCCGGCGGCCAAAACCTATCTGATCGACGGGCCGGAAAACATCCATCTCGACTGGTTCACGCCCGACGACACCGTGCTGGTGACCGCCGGCGCGAGCGCTCCGGAGATCGTCGTCGAGCAGTGCGTCGCGCTTTTGACGGAGCGATTCGGCGCCACGGTCGAGTCGCGCTCGATACGCCACGAAGAAGTGTACTTCCCGCTTCCCAAAGAATTTCGCCACCTGGCCGCAGGCCACGCGTAGCGGTTCGTCGCGGTTGGTTCGTGGCGGTTGGTTCGTGGGAAGTAGTCAGGGTCCTCGCGTCAGTGGTTCGGCGTTTGTCCCTCTGCCTTCTGCCTTCTGCCTTCTGCCTTCATCCTTCATCCTTCTCCTCCATGATCGTCGGCGACCTGGACTTGTTCCTGATTGAATTGCCCGCCAGCGACGGGGCGCTGCGCACGCTGCTATTGCGCGTGGGCAGCGAGTCGGGAGCCGAGGGCTGGGGCGAGACGCGCAAAAACTGGCATCCCGGCGAGCTGCCGGCGCGGCGCAAGGGACTGCTGGCCGTGTTGGCCGGGCGCGAGATTCACGACATCGAGTCGATCATGACGCTCGACGTGCTGGCCGACCATGAGTTGGCGTGCGCCGTGGAGATGGCGCTGTGGGACCTGGTCGCGCAGTCGGCCCGGCAGCCGCTGTGCCATCTGCTGGGGGGCGGGTACCGGCAGAGCGTCCCGCTGGCCGTCCGCTTGCCTGCCGGTCCGCCGGAATCGGTGGCGCATTGGGCGCGCGTCTTTTCGGCGCAGGCGATCGCGTCGCAGACGATCCGCTCGACCGGCTCGCCCGACGCCGATTTGAAACTGGTGTCGGCGCTGCGAGAAGCCTGTTCTGACCGCGTGCAGTTCCGGTTCGACGCGCACCGGCAATACCCTTGGCGCGTCGCCGCCCGGCTTTGCGCGCAACTCGAGCCTGGCAGCGTCGAGTACGTGCTCGATCCGGTGTCCGACGGCCAGCTCGATCTGCTGGCCGGCGTGCGCGCAAGCGCCCGCGTCCCCTTGGCGGCGTTCGAGATCGTCAGGCGTCCGGGCGACGTGATGCAACTGGCGCGCGCCGGCGCCGTGGCATGCGTCCTGGTCGACCCGGTGCTTGTCGGCGGTCTCGCTGCTGCGCGCCGCTGCGCGGCGGTGGCCGACGCCGGCGGAATGGCGGCTGGAATTCGCATCGACGGCACGTCGGGGTTGGCGCTGGCCGCGACGCTGCAACTCGCCGCCGCCACGCCCAGCTTTGCCGGCGGCCACGAGTGTTCCTATCCGAAGTTGCACGACGACATCCTGGCCGAACCGCTGCGCATGGTCGACGGCATGCTGGCGGTGCCGATGGCCCCCGGCTTGGGCGTTCAAGTCGATCGCGACAAGGTCGACTGGTATCAGGTCGGAGCTTGACCTTGCCGGGTGCCACCCGCGCGCGCTCAGCTATGCAGGTAGCTCTTCAGATAGTGGTTCTCCATCGTCAGCCGGTCGTGCTGCGTCTTGACGATGTCACCGATGGAAACCAGGCCCAGCAACTGGTCGTCTTCGACCACGGGCAGATGGCGAATGCGCTTGTTGGTCATCAGGCCCATCGTGTCCTCGACCGAATCGCCCGGTGCGCCGACCACCAGGTTGGCCGTCATCGCGTCCGTGACTTTGAGGTCCGCGAGCGCGGCCTTGTGGGCGGCGCAGGCCCGCAGAATGTCGCGCTCGGTAATGATGCCCACCATGCGCGGCGAGGACGATTTGTCGTACACGACCAGCGAACCGCAATTGTGCTTGACCAGTTTTTGCACGACGTCCTCGAGCGAGGCGTCGACGTCGATCGTGTGTACGACGGGGCCCTTGGCGTTCAGGATTTCGCGGAGATTCATCGCTTGGCTACCCTCAGACGAGACGGCTTGCACGGACGTGAAGTGTGCACAGCTTCTCTGCCAGACCGCACTAGGAAGCATACCCCGAATCGGGGTCGATTGTCAAAGAAGTCGTTTCTCGACAGCCGGCCAAGCTGTGAATAATTGCACGAAGTGCAAGCGCGGGACGTCGCTGGTCATGGGACATCTGATCGCGCGTCACATGCACCCCGCCCGTGGCGCCGCGCCGCGCTAACGGGGCGGAATCTCGCCCAGACGAAGCTTGCGAAATGACAGATCGGTGGTCGGATCGTGCCCCTGGATCGCGATCGTCCCGGCCGCCAGCCGTTTGCCGTTTCGCGGATTGTCATCGGGCTGGCGCGTGTCGGTCCAGTCGCTCACCTGATAGCCGTTGACCCAAGCGGCCATGTGGTCCCCCTCGGCGATGAGTGTCTTGGTGAACCACTCGAAATCGTTGGGGACGACCTTGCGGGCCTTCTGGCGGCGATAGAACGCGCCGGTGCCGTAGTCGATCGGTTGCGTGCGATCGCCGTCCCTGTAGCCGTTTTGAATCTGGCTTTCGTAACCCTGCCAGAATTCGCCCGGGATGTTGCGAAAGAAAATGCCCGAGTTCAGGTGCTTGCCGCCAGAAAAAATTTCCAGTTGCAGCACAAAGTCGGCGATCGGGTGCTGAAACTCCAGTTGGCCGTTGCCGTTCTTGACGTTCAGTGCTCGCTCGGGCGTGACGGTGAACTTGCTGTTCTTGCCCGGATGCGCTTTCCAGCCCGTGAGGTCTCGCCCGTTGAAGATGCTTTCCAGCCCGAGCGGTTTGAGCTTGACGTTGCGAAACTCGACCTGGCCCATGTTGAACTGCAGGCCGATGTAGCCGCGTCCCAGGGGGCGCGGATCGATGTAGTCGAGTACGCGCCGGGCGTCGATCGCCACGGTGAAATGGCCCCCTTCGGCCTTGACGGTAAAGGTGCGCCATTGGCTGGTCTCTTGCGTGGGCTCGGCTTTCTCGCGGCCGACGAAACTGCCGGTCGGAAACGGGCTGACCTTTTTGTCGGCGATGTTCAGCTCGTAACAATCCACGGCCGGATTCGTGGGTTTGGCCGGCGTGCGCAAAAAGACGCCGCTGTTGGTTCCCTGGGGCGCGCGAAAGTCGACCTTGAGCACGTAATCGCCGAACTCGGTGGTCGTGTTGAGCAGGCCCGGCTCGCCCGAGTCGACCGAGATCACGCCGTCGGCCACCCGCCAATTCGCGTCGCCGCTCGGCTTCCAGCCGAAGGTCGTCTGGCCGTCGAACAGCAGAATCCAGCCGTCGTCGAGCTCATCGGCCGAAAGCGTATTCGGCGCGTCGCGGGCAATGGCAGCGGCGCCAACAAGAAACAAGCCGCAGACAAGCAACAGGGCGCGACGTTTCATGGCGGTCTTTCGCTAGTGGGAGGCGGGAAAACGGGCGGGCGCCGAGATTCTAGCACGCCGCAGGGCGCGCTGCTACGTTGCGGCCACGCGCCCGATTTCCAGGCGCACTTCGCCGACGAGTCCGCCGGCATGGCCCGCGCGCTCGCCGCGGGCTTCGGCATCGTGGAACGCATCCGCCGCCAGGCTGACATCGATCCACAGCTCGTTGTGCGATATGAGCAGGGGGGTAATATCGAAGCGCTTTGCGGCGCAGCCGCGCATCGGGCCCAGCGGCTGATTATTAAGCAGCAGCTCGGCGTCGTGATCGACGCCCTCGAGCACCAGCCACACGCGCTGGTGCGCGTCGAGGTTCGTCGGACAGTTGAAACGGCGCGTATAGCGCACGCGGCCCAGAAAATCGGCCCCCAAGAGCTCCGCCCAATCGCCCGGTACGCGCGTCTTGCCGCCGTGGGGCAGGTCGGCCGTTTCTTCGCGATGCCCGCCGCCGGCATCCACGTACCGCACCAGCGGCTCAAGCTCCCACGGCCCGCGCAGCCGAATGACGTGCATAATTAAAGGCAGAAGGATGAAGGATGAAGGCAGAAGGCAGAAGGAATGAAGGGGACTCTCCGTCATTCTTCGACCTGAGATTTGGTTTTCTGCTTTGCGTTTTTCGTACATGTCACAAGTATGGCGATCAACTCATCGGCCTCGGCGCGAAGCTCGGCCAGTCTTGTGGCCGGAACGATTTTGCTATCCGCGAGCAATTCCAGCCAATACCCGGCTTCTTCAAGCTCAGCCAGTCCGCCGTTCAATTTGCTGACAAACTCGGCATTCGACCTGGCACGACTGGCTTCCCGATAGTGGGCCCCCACGGACGTTCCGCACCGCAGCAACTGTCTGCCCAATACTTGAGCCTCCGTTGTTTTCGGCAGCGCCGCAAACAATCGAACAACCCGCAGCGCGAACCCTCTCGTCCGCGTACCCAAATCAACGACCGGCTTTCCCTCCTTCATCCTTCTGCCTTCTGCCTTCATCCTTCTGCCTTTCCTACTCCGGCAGGAAATCCTGAATGACGACCGCTTCGCGCACCTGCTGGCTCGAGGGCTCGTAGACCCGAATCGTCACCCGAATCCCCCGCAGCGGAGCCGAGTAGGGGGGCAGCGTCTCCAACTCGTCGAGCTCATCGACGACCCCGTCCGAATCGTCGTCAAGGCCATTCGTGCCTTCGTCGGTCAATGTGGGCATGTCGTTGTCCTGATCCACCCCGTCGTTTTCGTAGTGCAGCGACCACGTGTCGTAGACGCGAGGCGCCGTCGGACCAGATGTAAAACCCGATTTCGAATTGGGATTAATCAGGTTGAACACCATGTTGGGTGCAGTTACGATCGCGCCACTATATCCCATATCCACATAGGCACCGAAACCCGCGGGCGTTCCACCCGTAAGTCCCGCCCATCCCGGATCGCGCGGCTCGACGGCAACGCCATTGGATACGAAAACTGGCGCGCCCGGATCCCACACCTGCACGTCGAACGCCAGCACGTTGTTCAACAGCACGTCGTCGCCGACGCGGAAGTCGACGGCCGGAGCAATAAACGCATTCTCTTCCATGCCAGGCGGCATAGGCCAGTTGTTCGGCAGTGATGGCGTCGTTGGTGCCCCCGGGGGAATCACCGGCACGGCGGTAAGGTCGACTGGAAACGGGAATGTTCCGTAATCTACAGCAGGTGGCATTGTAGTTCCGTGGTGAGCAAAGCGGTTTTCCCGTTTGGTCAGATCGCCCAACGTGTTCGCAAGCAACGTCGGCGTTCCGCCCGGCTCTTCGTAGCGGATCGAAATATCATTAACGTCGAAGAAATGGACCGGAGGCGTGGGATTTGTCAACACGGCCGAGGGCGCTACAAGGAGCACGCGCCGATATAGCGTATACAGCCGCGTGGGCGGATTGGTGGTCGCGTCAATGACTGGCGGCAGCGACGTTGGATCTTGCGCCAGGAAATAAACGACTTCCGCCACGGGCGATTCGATGACCGTATTGTTCCACTTGCCTAAATACGGCGCCCCGCGGCTCCGCGTCGTAAACATCAGTACGTCATCGACGTCGCCGAACAGCGATAGGTTCACGTTCGACAAGTAATACGGATCACTGTCGCGGACCGGCCCCTCGATAATTTCCAAATACCCTTCGTCATTCTCCGGACGCAAAGGGGGCTGCATGGTGGCCGTGGCGCCGCCTAGATCGAGCTGCAGTTGATTGCGGGCCGCGCGCAGACGGTCGGACATTTCGATCGCCGAGCGGCTCTCGGCGACGCTCTGGCTGATCACGCCAAACAGCGTGACCACGGCGCCCATCATGATCAGCGTGATGGCCAGCGCCACCAGGATTTCCACCAGCGTGAAACCGCGCGCTTGCGCCCGGCGAGAAGGCTGACGGGGATCCCTGACAATAGGACGAGCGATGTGCCCCTGGGCAACGGGGATGGGAGAATTCATGGCCATGTCGGTTCCGATCGGCGAGAGGACGCGCCCCAAAAACAGCTTGCCCACTGCCGGCCCGGCTCCCCTATTCTATCCCACCCGCACAAGAGTTGCCATAACCGCGCGGTTGGCCCTTGGCTTTGCCGGACAATTTCGTTAAACAGCGCTCCTGTGGCTCGCCAGTTCCTAAAAACGAACCATTGAAATGAACCGCCGAGGTCGCAGAGGTGCACGGAGAAGATACTGCACCCAGGGGCTTGCGCGGCGGAGCCTCTGCGGTCCTCGGCGACCTCTGCGGTTTTCCTTCGCTTGTTCAGACACGACGTGGAGGCCAGCCCGAATTATGCACGAAGAAGATCAAACCGCAGATAAACGCTGATGAACAAAGGCACTCCCAAAAGACACGCCGCGCGGATCGATTCAGGTAGGATTTTCCTGTAAATCCTTGGATCATCCGTGTATATCTGCGTTCATCTGCGGTTGCAATGAATAATCCGGGCTAGCGCTCGTGCCGGCTCCGGAAGCTTTCGATCACCTCGCGGATCGTTGTTTCCAGGTCGTATTGGGGGCGGAAATGGATGGTGCGCCGCAGCTTCGAAAGATCGGGAATCCGGGATCGCACGTCCTCAAAATCCGCGTCGTACGCCTCGGCATAACTCTGAAACTGGATTTCCAATTTCGGGTTCACCGCCGCGATCACGTTTTTGGCCAACTGCAGAATGCTCACCGGCTGGTCGCTGCCGATGTTGAACACGCCGGCGACGGCCGCGTCGGTTTCCATCAGCTCGATCACCGAGCGGACCACGTCGCTGACGTGGGCAAAGCAGCGCACCTGGTGGCCGTCGTCGTGCACGATCGGCGGGCGCCCGGCCAGCGCCGCCTCGACGAACCGCGGCAAGACCATCCCGTAGCGACCCGTCTGCCGGGGACCCACGACGTTGAAGAAGCGGCCGATCACCACCGGCAGCCGGTGCTGCCGCCAATAGGCCAGCGCCAGAAACTCGTCGATCGCCTTCGACGCCCCGTAGGACCAGCGTATTCGGGTCGTCGGTCCCAGCACGATGTCGTCGTCCTCGCTCCACAGCGGCTTGGGGTTCTTGCCGTAGACTTCGCTCGAGCTGGCCAGAAACAGTTTCACGCCATAGCCCTCGCGCTTGCGGCGCAGCAGCTCGCTTAAGACCAGCTCGGTCGGATAGATGTTGGTTTCGATCGTGTGGATCGGGGCGGTGGAAATCAATTGCACTCCGACGGCGGCCGCCAGGTGATAAACCTCGTCCACGTCGCTGACCAGTCGCCGCACGAGCGATTTGTCGGCCGCGGTGCCGTGCACGAAGCTGAAATTGAAGTGATCGCGCACCGCCGACAGGTTGTCGGCCGTGCCCGTTGACTCGTCATCGATGACGGTGACGCGATAGTCGCGGGCGATGAGCGCTTCGGCGAGATGGCTGCCGATGAATCCCGCGCCCCCGGTGATCAGAGCATGTTTCACTGTGTTCGATTTGCTTCCCGAGTCGCAAGCATTGCCCCTACGTCCAAAATGTACGCCACGTTGGGCCGCGTCAATAGTTTTTGTGCGGCATCACAAGCCGATGCGGCTGGCGGCGCGAGGATTTCACCGCTCTGCGGGGCCGGTTCCCTGCAGGGCCTCCGCGGGCGGCGCGGCCGGCACTTTGCGATTGGCGATGATGGACGCCACGATCGAGATTCCCAACAGCGCGACGATAATCACGAGCGCCACGGCCGGCTCGAACAAATGATGCCCCAGCCAGTATTCGCCGATCATCTTGATTCCCACGAAAGCCAGCACGGCCGCCAGCCCGTAATCCAGATAGCGAAACAGGCCCATCACGCCCGCCAGCAGGAAATACAACGCCCGCAATCCGAGAATGGCGAAAATATTCGACGTGAAGACGGTGAATTTATCCTGGGTGATTCCAAAAATGGCCGGCACGCTGTCGACGGCAAACAACACGTCGGTGCTTTCGACCACCAGCAGCACGAGAAACAAGGGCGTGATGCAAAAGCGCCCCGCCTCGAGAGCGAAAAAACGCTGGCCGTGGTTTTCCCTGGCCACCGGAAACAAACGCCGCGCCACGCGCATCAACAGATTCTTTTCGGGATTCACTTCGGCGCCCTTGTGCCCGACCAGCTTCACCGCCGTGTACATCAAGAACAGCCCGAAGCAGGGCATCACCCAGGCGAATCGCTCCAAGAGCGCCGCGCCGGCCAGGATAAAGGTGAGCCGCATCACGATCGCGCCCAGGATGCCCCAAAACAGCACGCGATATTGATACCGAAGCGGCACGCCGAAAAAGCTGAAGATGACGGCGAACACGAAGACGTTGTCCATCGACAACGACCACTCGACCAGGTAGCCGGTCAGAAACTGAATGCCGATGTGGCTTCCGCGCCAGGCCCAAACCAGTCCGTTGAACCCCAGTGCCAGGGCGGCCCAAATGAGCGTCCAGGTGGCCGATTCGCGCAGCGTGGGCTCGCGCGATTTGCGGTGAAATACGAACAGGTCCAAGACCAAAAGAATGACGACGAATACACCAAAGGCCAGCCAGTGCCACAGGGCCACCTCCGCGCCGGCCGCGGCGCCAGAGGGGATTTCGGCCAACAGCCCCATCGCAACCCAGTATCCAGAGGTGATTTCTGACAACGCGCTTGGTGTCCAGAAAGGGATTGGCGTTTCCGTCGCGGCCGCACCGGAATCAATCATAGAGGCCGCGCCACCGGCAAGCAACGCCACCTGACCGAGCCGGCCGCGCCCGCCGCGCCCGCGTCTGGTTGTATAATTGAAAGGCGACGGAAATAATGAACCTGCTGCCACAACAACCGGACAGAGGCGCTCGAGAGAATAGCGGCATGACGTTTGCCAACTCAACGTGGGCACCAGCGGGCGTCATGGCGCTTGTTTTGTTTGCCGCCGGCGCGCCGCTGGCCGGCCAGGAAACGCCCAAAGCCGGCTCGCCGCCGGCCGCGGTGCGACAATTCCGCGACGCCGTCGCCTTCCAGGATCGCGGCGTCTACGATCTGGCCGCCGACGAATGGCAAAAATTCCTCACGCAATTCTCCACCGATCCGCTCGCGCCCAAGGCGCTGCACTACCTCGGCGTGTGCCGGTTGCTGTTGAAGCAGCACGACGCGGCCGTCGAAAGCTTCCAGCGCGTCATTCGCGAGCACCCCACGAGCGAGCTGGCCGACTCGAGTTACCTGAATCTTGGACTGGCGCAGTACAGTATCGCGCAAGCGGGAAAACCTGAATCCTACGACCAGGCGGCCAAGACGTTCCGTACGCTGGCGGACAAATTTCCCAAATCCAAAGAGCTCCCCCAGGCGCTGTACTATCAGGGCGAGGCGCTGTACGCGCGCGGGCACAAGGACGAAGCCGCGAAAACGTACGAGCAGTTGGTCGAAAAATATCCCCAAAGCCCGCTCTTGGCCGACGGATTATACGCGCTGGGGGTCGCGCGTCAGGATTTGGGCAACACCGACGAGGCCGCCGCCGCTTTCGACCGCTTCGTCAAGGAGTTTCCCAGCCACAAGCTGCGCGCCGAAGTGATTATGCGGCGGGCCGAAACGCTCTTCACCCAGGGCCGTTTTGACGCGGCCGGCCAATGGTTCGCATCAGCGGCGGCCTCCAAGGATTTCAAGCTGGCCGACCTGGCCGCGCTGCGCCAGGCACAAAGCCTCGAGGCTGCCAAGAAGTTCGTTCTAGCCGCGCCTTTGTATGCGACGGTCCAGAGCCGATTTCCGAATTCCGCTTACGGCCCCTCCGCGCTACTGGCCGCCGGAAACTGTTACGCGCAATCCGGCGATCTCGACTCTGCCGTGAAGTCGTACCAGGCAGTGATCGAGGGCGGCGGCGAATTGTCCGACGACGCGGCCCACTGGCTGGCCCGCGCGTACCTGAAGAAGAATAAGCCGGCCGAGGCCCTGGCCGCCCTCGAACAGATCCTGCCGAAATCCAAAGGGACCGACTTCGCCGTGCAGTTGCTGCTCGATCGGGCCGACGCGGTGTACGAGATTCCCGCGCGCCGGGCTGAGGCCATTGGGCTCTACGCCGCGCTGGCCGCGGAATATCCCAACGATCCGCTCGCGCCGCAGGCCCTGTACATGGCGGCTTTCGCTTCGCTGGGCCGCGCCGACTACAAAGCGGCCGCGTCGTACTGCGATCGGTTTCTGAGCGCCTATGCCGACAAGCCGCTGGCGGCCGACGTGCGATACGTCGCCGCGGAATCGGCGCTGCAACTCAAGGAATACGATCGGGCGGACCGACGGTATGCCGAGTTGGTGGAAAAGTATCCCGACCACGTCGACGTCGACGCGTGGAAAATGCGCCGCGCGTTGTCGCTTCATTTGCAGGCGAAGTTCGCCGACGTGGTCGCCTTGCTCGCGCCGCTTGCCGGCCGGCTCAAGTCGCCCGAGCTCGTGGCCGAAGCTCAATATCTCTTAGGCAGCGCGCACGGCGAACTGGGGCAGCAGGAATCGGCCGTCAAGGCGCTCGGCGCCTCGTTGGCCGCCGGGCCGCGCGGCAAACACGCCGACCAGGCCCTGCTCGCATTGGCCGCCGTCCAGCGGCAGACGAACCATGTGGCCGACGCCATCGTCACGCTCGCAAAACTCTCGCGCGAGTTTCCGGATAGCAAGCTCGTCGAACAGGCATCTTACCGCTCGGGCGAGTATGCACTGACCGCGGGCGATTTGGCGGCGGCGGCCGGCCATTATCGCCACGTCGTGGCGACCTGGCCCGACAGCCCGCTTGTGCCCCATGCGCTGTACGGTCTGGCTTGGACCCAATTGGCCGCGAAGGATTACGCCGCCGCCAGCACGTCGCTCAGCCGGCTGCTCGAGCAATATCCCAAGCACGCCGTGGCCGCCAAGGCGCGCTATGCCCGAGCCATGGCCCGCGAGCAACAGATGGACTATACGGGCGCCGGCGACGACGTCGCTTCCTTTTTGGCCACCGATCCGCCGCCCGGCGAACGCTCCGACGCGCTCTATGTGCAAGGATTGTGCTTCGCCGGCTTGAAGGAATTCGACAAAGCGGCCGAAGCGTTTCGCGCGATTCTCACGACCGACCCCAAGTTCGCCGGCGCCGACAAGGTGCTGTACGAGCTGGCCTGGGCGCTGCGCTCGGCCGACAAACCGCGCGAAGCCCTGGAGGCGTTTGCGACGCTGGCCCGCGAGCATGAAAACAGCCCGTTGGCGGCGGAGAGCTTGTATCACCTGGGCGAAGACGCGTATCAAAGCGGCGACTACGACCGCGCCGCGGCCCATTACCAGTCCGCCCGGAGCAAAGCCGGCGCGGGCGAATTGGGAGAAAAGGCCGCGCACAAGCTGGGCTGGTCGCTCTATCAGCAGGGACAACTCGAGCCGGCCGCCAGGTCGTTCGAAACGCAACTGGCCGATTTTCCCCAGGGCCCGCTGGCCGCCGACGCGCAGTTCATGATCGCCGAAGCGCTCTACGGCCGGAAGCAATACGCCGCGGCGCTTTTGGCCTATCAGAAATCGTTCGATCGCCCCACCGCGAACAAGGAATTGCAGGCGCTGGCGCATCTGCACGCCGGCCAGTCGCTTGCGCAGGAAAAGAAATGGAGCGAAAGTTTCGAATTGCTCGACAAGGCCGTCGGCAGCTTTCCCGATTCGACCTACTTGCCGGAGCTTCGCTACGAGTCGGGCTGGGCCCAGCAGAATCTCGGCAATCCGGACGACGCGCTTGAGCGCTACGAGCAGGTCGTCGCCCAGACCGATCGTGAGGTTGCCGCGCGCGCGCGGTTCATGATCGGCGAAATCCTGTTCGAAAAGCGCCAGTATAAGGAGGCGATCCGCAACTTTTTCAAGGTCGCCTACGGATACGGATATCCCGAGTCGCCCGAGACGGTGCGCGTCTGGCAGGCCAACGCCTC
>JBBDNV010000098.1:0-22200 GCA_040877415.1 Pirellulales bacterium | reverse complement strand
TCACGCGCGACGTGGCCGTGGCCCTCAATACGCTCGAGCTGTTGCGCCACGAAAAAGCCACCACCGCACAGGAAAGCGTCGAGGCGATTCACAGCGCCGTGGCCCTGCCGGTCGACGACATTCTTAACGACGCCGTGAACATCATGGAACGCTACATCGGCCACGAGCCCGAGGTGGTCGAGCGCTTGCAGGCCATCCTGCGAAACGCCCGCGACATCAAGCAGTTGATCCAGCGCGTGGGGCAGAAGATGGCACCGGTGCAAGCGCATCCGCAAGTCGAGCAATCCCCGTCGCGGGCCTTGTTGCGCGGGCGCCGGGTGCTGGTCGTCGATGCCGACGAAAGCGTGCGCAGCGCCGCTCACAACCTGCTGGAGCGTTACGGCTGCATCGTCGAAACCGCGCACGACGGCGGCGAAGCCATCTACATGGTCCGCAACGTGGCCCTGGAAGGCAGCTACGACGTCATCCTCGTCGACATCCGCCTGCCCGACATGAACGGCTACGAGCTATTGCTGAAGCTGCAGGAAGTCATGGATCCCGTGCCGCTGGTGCTGATGACCGGCTTCGGCTACGACCCGGGCCATTCGATCGTCAAGGCTCGGCAAGCGAAGCTCCCCCTGTACGGCGAGTTGTGCAAGCCGTTTCGGCTCGACCAATTGCTCGATACGGTGGAACGCATCGTGCGTCCGCGACCCGAGCAGGAATCGGTCCCAGCGGAGGCGCAGCCGCAAACAACCGCGCCCGAGGCCAAAACGGAATCGGCCGCGCCCGAGCGGCAAGTGACCGCGCCCGTGGGCGGAAAGGAAGCGACCGCGCCCAAGGACGGCCCGAAGCCAAAAAAAGGCGAACCGGTCCGGCAGCGATGAACCGCCGGCCCAAAACGCGCCTTCGTGGCGCGTTGGGCCGTGTGTCGGGGGCTTCCGCGCGGGGGCGGGTCTGACTAGCGGCCGATAACCCTCGGGCTTTCCCATGCTGGCTGCAAGCATCGTGCTCATTGCCTTGGCGCTGGTGGGACACGCGGCGTTGTGGGTCGGAGTGGTCAATCGTTGGCATGCCACCGGATTTTCCCGGCGGGTCGTCAAATCCGTCACGCTCGTGTTTTACGCCGCGCTTGTGGCGATTCCGCCGGCCGTGCTGGCGTACCTCGGCGGCCCGGCCGCCGGTTCCTGGGAGGCCCCGATCAGCCGGCTCAATTGGGCCACGGCCTACATTGCCTTTTGCGCCGCGTACGGCGCCGTGCACATACCGGTCTGGGCGGTCCACCGCTGGCGTTCGCGGCGGCTTCCCGCAAACGTCAGGCTACGCGGTGAGCGGGTCGTGGACATGGTCCGGCAACTCGGCGCTTCTCCGGCGCGCGGCCCGCGCACCCGGCTGTTCTCGCAAATCCCGTTTAACCAGATCTGGCAGCTTCACGTCAGCCAGTTCGAGGTCGACGTCCCGCGCTTGCCGGTATCTCTCAACGGGCTATCGATTTGCCACCTGTCGGACTTGCACTACAGCGGGCGCATCGACCGGGCGTATTTCGACGAGGTCGTTCGGCTGACCAACGCGGTCGAGGTCGACCTGGTCGTCCTGACCGGCGACGTGTGCGACCGCGAGCGATACATCGAGTGGATTCCCGAGACGCTCGGGCGGCTCCACGCCCGGCTGGGCAAATTCTTCATCCTGGGCAATCACGACTTGCGCACCAGGGCCATCGTCCGCCTGCGCCACGCGATTTGCCAGGCCGGGTTCGTCGACGTGGGCGGACGCCACGAAACGCTGGCGGACGCCGCGATTGTCGTCGCCGGCGACGAGCGCCCATGGTTCAACTCGTCGGTGCCGTCGCTCGACGACGTGCCGGGCGAGGCGCTTAAGATTCTATTGGCCCACACGCCGGACCGGCTGCCCTGGGCCCGCAGTCGGGCGTTCGACTTGATGTTTGCCGGGCACACGCACGGCGGCCAGATCCGCTTTCCGCTCGTGGGACCGGTGGTTTGTCCGAGTTGGCATGGAACCCGCTACGCGGCCGGTTTTTTCCACGAGCCCCCGACGTTGCTGCACGTCAGCCGGGGCACGGCCGGGCTGTTCCCCTACCGGTTCAATTGCCGGCCGGAAATCACCAGTCTGGTGCTCCGCCGGCCGGCGTGATGACGGGCGCGCAGCCGATCTGGTTTCATGGAATTCCAATCCGAGAACTCACCGTCGCCATGAAGCGTCCACGCAAAGCGATTCTGTTGGGCGCGGCGGGCGTGTTGTTGCCGTGCCTCGCGGCTTTGGCGGCGGGCGCCTTCGTATTGCCCCGTCAATACTCCACCGAGCAGGCTACGGGACGGGCGGCTTATCGCTTTTCGATTTCCACGCAGATGCCGCCGGCGCGCAAGAGTTTGTGCATGCGGGTGAACCACAGCTCTTTCTTCCACACCAGGCCCACTTCGTCGCTCGCGCGGCGCAGCTCATGGCGATTGTACGTGCGGCAGCACCACACGCGGCTGGTCCAGGCGCCGGAAAAATTGTCCTCGGTCGTCAGCAAGAGCATCTTTCCGCCGGGTCGCATCACGCGCGACAGCTCGGCCAGACCCGGGCGCGCCTCGGGCAGATGTTCCAGCACGTAACCGCAGGTGACGCAATCGAAACTTTCATCCGCGAACGGCAGATGGGACAAATCGGCCGCCACGTGCGTGGGATGGGAGCTTTTCAGCCGGTTGCGGGCCCGGCGAAGCATTTCGGGCGAAAGGTCGCAGCAGGTGATCGCCGCCGCCGGATCGGCGTATTTCAAAAGGTGCTTGGCAATCTGGCCCGCGCCGCTGCCGACGTCCAGAATACTCCGCGCTCCGCGCAAATCGAAGCGGCGCTCGCGCAGCAGCCGATCGCCCAGGTGGATGTGCAGCGACAGCAAACTGGCGGTGGCCAATAGCGCGCCCTGGGGCCCGCCGTAAACGTCGCGGACTTTTTCGCGATACTGCTCGTAGCTGACCCGATTGATCAGGTCGTTTTCCAGCAGCTTGAGAATCTTCCTTCTGCGACGCGGGGGGCCGGCCTTCTTCCGCTTCGGACGGGGTAAGAGCGCCTTGTGAATCATTCCTGGCTCCTGCCTGTAGCAACCTTGCCTGAGGGACCACCCAGTTCAAACGGGATACGGGGGCATCTTGCGAAACAACACCGCGCCGCGCCGCAAGCATCCCTTGCCTCACGAATTGCGGCGCGCGGGTCTACTCTACGACGCCTTAGCCGCGTGCTGAGAATAGGGGACAGCCACCGGGCCAGTGCCTGTTTTTCGCAAAAGACCCGCCGGGCTCGGAGCCGGTCCCTTGTATTTCAACAAGCCGCTTAGACGTACACGCGGCGATTGTAGATATACCACTCGAGGCACAGGATGCCTAGTACCGCCGCCAAAAGCGGCTTCCAAAGCTCGAACCTGCCACCTTCCCAAACCGCCTGACCGGTCACCACGTCGAAGCCGATCTGCACCGCCGACCTCGGCGGGATGTTGCTTTCGGCGCTGTCGAACAGGTTGACGGCGAAGCGGCGCGGCGGCTCGCCGACTTCGTCGACCACGTAAATGCCCAGCTCATCCGTGCCGCCAAACGGCAGCGCTGCGCCGTGTTCGGGCGAAAGCGTGATCGACTTGCCGCCGGGCGTGCGAACTGCCAGCGTGCCGCTCGAGCCGAAAGCGCGAAGCGCCACGGAATGGCCCGGCTGAACGCTGGGAATCGCGCCGGCGGCCGAACCGCTCAAGTATCCAAGCGCATTGAGAATAAACACCGGAAAGCTCACCCGCAGCGGCCAATCGGTGTTGGCGTATCGCTTTTGATCGCCCTCGACGCCGACGATTTCGGCGCCCAGCACGGCATCCTCAAAACTGCCGCGCGGGGCAATCGCCAGCAGCGGTCCGGCTTCGGTGCTGACCAGCACGGTGCTCCCTTCGGGTGGCTTGAGCATCGTTGCTTCGGCAAAGCGGACGTTGCTCATGTCGATCAGTTGCATGAGCGGGTGCGTGGTTTCGACGTCGATGATCTGCGGGCCCTCGGCCTTCGAATCGGCCGCGGCCGCCCACGACGACTGCGGGGGCAAGCGGCCGATAAACAGCGTGTTGGCCTGCGGCATCTCGCGCGGCTGGCACTGATCGTAGATCACCAGGGCGTAGTGCCCGCCGGCGGCCTTTTCCTGATATTCCTTGCTTTCCAGCACGTCGGGGCCGGCCACGTTCACCTCCGCCAGTAGAGCGGCGCTGTCGGTGGCTAGCGCCATCTCCAACGCGTCGTTGCCGGGAGTCACCAGCAACACGCGTCCGCGCTTGGGCGGTTCGACGGCCGCCCAGGCTTCGTCGTCGACCGCCAATGCCCCGCCCGATCGCGTGCGCAATTTGAGCACGCCGGTCGGCAATTCGCCGAGTTCGAAGACGACGCCGCCCGAGGCGTTCGGCTCCAACTCGACCGTGCTCGCGTCGAGCAGCGAGTCGTTGTGGTACAGCTCGACTTCGGCCGTGAGTTTTTTGGGACCGAAATTCTCCAAGCGGCCGAAAGCCTGGACGTGGTCCTTGCGGTCCTCGCGCCGGCGGGTGCTGAAGGCGGTGATGCCGACGTTGGCCGGCTCGGTCGTGCCGATCGGCACGAAGATCGGTTTCAGGTTTCCGAGCCTGAAATTCTCGACGTCGGGGAACCGGCCGTCGCTGAAGAGGTACAGCGTGGCCGGCAATCCTTCGGTTTCCCGCCGCCTTCCCGATTGCGCGCTTCGCTCGGAGTTGGCCAGGCCGGCGGCCACGCGCAGCGCTTCGCCCAGCAACGTGAGCCGGTTGGTCGGCCGGATCGCCTCGAGCTCGTCCAACAGTTCCCGGCGGTTGTCGGTGAAAACCTGCTCGACGCGCGCCGCGTCGGAAAAGCTCACGATCATCGCCACGTCGCCCGACGCCATCTGTTCGATCAGCTCGGCCGCGCGCCTTTTGGCCTCTGCCAGCCGCGAGGGCTTCGTGTCGGTGGCACTCATGCTGGCCGAGTTGTCGATCAGGAAAACATAGCGATTACCCACCAGCCTGCTGCCGCTCCATCCGGGGCGCACGAGCGCCACCATGACCACGGTGACGAGCAGGAGCTGCAAGATCAGCAACAGGCTCGTGCGCAGCCGCTGCCAGATGCTGTTGACGTGCAAATCCTCGATCGATTTGTGCCACAGGTACGTGCTGGGCACTTCCAGCGGCGTGCGCTTGAGCTTCAGGAAATACAAAAGCACGATGGCCGGCGGAACCGCGGCCAACAGGGCCCATTGCCACCAGGTGAGCATGTTGATGATCGACACTAGCGCACCAGCCCCCGCTTGCGCAGATAATTCGAAATGAGCTGTTCGACCGGCACCTGGTTGCTGGCCAACAGGTAATTCATGCCGCGCCTGGTGCAAAAATCGCGGGCCCCGTCGACAAACGCCGCCAGGTTTTTCTTGTATCGCTTCAAAAGCGCAGGGCCGGCGCTGATTTCGGCCACGTCGTGGTCTTCACAGTCGACGAGCTTCAAGTCCCCTTTGATTGCCGGGTCGAGCTCTTCGGCCGACAGCACCTGAATGACGTAGACGTCCATCTGCCGCGACAGCAGGTATTTGAGCGCGCCGGCGTAGCCCTGCTTGTCCATCAGGTCGCTGATCACCACGACGATGCCTTTTCCCGAGTTGCGGATGCAGAAGTTCTTGACTCCCTCGGCGAGATTGCCCGGCTGGTCGGGCTCGATTGTTTCCAAGGAGCTTACCATGCGCCACACGCTCGCGCGGCCGCGAAACGTCGGTCCCGGGCGGCCCGGCGGCCGCTGTCCCAGCGTTTCGATCCGCACGCGATCGGCCCGCACCAGTCCGACAAGCCCCAGCGCGGCGGCCAGCTTCTTGGCGTAGTCGAGCTTGGTCGGCGTGCCGAAAGCCATCGAGGGACTGGCGTCGATCAAGGCGTAAAAGTGCAGGTCTTCCTCCTCGAAGAAGATTTTGAGGAACAGCCGATCGAGCCGCGCGTAGGTGTTCCAGTCGACAAAGCGCAGGTCGTCGCCCGGCACGTAGCCGCGAAAGTCGGCGAATTCGACGCTCTGTCCCTTGCGCGGGCTGCGCCGCTCTCCCTTCATTCGGCCGCGAAAGATCTTGCGGCTGACCAACTCGAGGCGCTCGAGTTGGGCCATCAGTTGGGGGGTCAACAAGTCAGCGGATGTCGTGGACATGGGTCAGCGCGTTATCGGAGGGCGGTGCGTTGATTCTGTTTTCAACACGCCCGGCCCGGTGGGCCGGGGGCTAAACGGTTGTTGCCGTTCATCATTCGTCCGCTTTTTCGGGCAGTTTTTCCAGTATTTCCAACAGCACGCGGTCGGTGTCGATCTCCTCGGCTTGGGCTTCGAAGTTGAGAATCACGCGGTGCCGCAGCGCCGGCAAATAGACGCGGCGGACGTCCTCGAAGCTGACGTTGTACCGCCCCTCCAAAAGGGCCCGCACCTTGGATGCCAAAGCCAGCGCTTGCGCGGCGCGCGGGCTGGCGCCCCAGCGCAGATACTGGGCCGTAACCGTGGGCGCCAGCGAGCCGCCCGGGTGCGTGGCCAACACGAGCCGCACGATGTAATCCTGGACGTGTGGGGCCAGAATGACTTCGCGCACCAACTGCTGCCATTCGAGGATTTCCGCGCCGTCCATGACCTTTTGCACTTCGACGTGCTCGCCGCGAGTGGTCCGCTCGACGATCGTTCCCACCTCTTCGCGGGTCGAGTAGCCCACCAAAAGCTTGAAGAAAAAACGATCCAACTGCGCTTCGGGCAGCGGGTAGGTGCCTTCCTGCTCGATCGGGTTTTGCGTGGCCATGACCAGGAATGGTTTCTTAAGCTCGTGGACCACTCCCCCGACGCTGACCGAGCCTTCCTGCATCGTT
This sequence comes from Pirellulales bacterium, assembly GCA_040877415.1. Lineage (GTDB taxonomy): Bacteria > Planctomycetota > Planctomycetia > Pirellulales > PALSA-1355 > JBBDNV01. Next base: position 15,338 of record JBBDNV010000098.1, on the reverse strand, counting down.
TCAAGCATGGCACTTTGGGTCTTGGGTGTGGCCCGGTTGATTTCGTCGGCCAGGCAGATCTGCGTGAAAATCGGCCCGCGCTGGAACTCGAAGAACCGCCTGCCGTCGGGCGACTCCATGACCATGTTCGTGCCCAGGATGTCGGCCGGCATCAGATCGGGCGTGAACTGAATTCGCGAGAAGTCCAGCTCGAGCGCCTTGGCCAGCGTTCGCACCAGCAGGGTTTTGCCCAAGCCGGGCACGCCCTCCAGCAGACAATGCCCGCCGACGAACAAGCAGGTCAGAATGCCGTTGACGACGTCGTGGTGCCCCACAATCACGCGGCTCAGCTCCTCGCGTAACGTGCCGTAGCGGGACACGAACAACAGGGCGCGCTGCTGCATGTTGTCGGCCAGGCTCATCGAATCGACCGGTCCTGAGGTTCTATCGGTGCGTCCAATCGGGTCGTGCCCTCCAAGACCAGACGTGCCACGGCATTCGGGGGTCCCATCCGGCGCGCCGGGCTTGATGGGGAGCCCGCACATCCATCGTAACAGGTCGCCGTGAGCCGTTGGGGACACCCGGGGGTGGATTCTGGCGCCACCGTCGCGGGTCGCCAGACGCTGCGAATTCGGCCGCTTAAGTGTCGGGTGTCGGCTGGGGGCGGTAGTGTCTGAACAGTGAGTTGGTCGCGTGGCGGCGCTTTAGCGGCGACCGGATTTCTTGCGAGATTGCTTGCGCTCTCTGTAATTGCGGCAGGCTTCTTGGATTGCCTCGAAGAGGGCCGGTCTCACTATCCCAGCTCCGGGTGGGCATGTGATCTCGCGTACGCAGATTTCAACGACCCATGTACAAACTGCGACAGTGGGCTTGGGAAGTTTAGTGGAGACTAGGCCATTGGGGTGATACGGGATTTCGATGTAGTGTGGTGGTCTGGGATTCTCTTCGGCCGCGCTATGTGAACACACGACACCGTAAACAACGCCGTTTGGCGTGATCTCTTCGTTCCGCGTGAGGATGATGATTGGTCGCGGATACTTGTTGTGGCCGTTTGAGTCGGCTACTGGATGCCAAATAATCCGCCCCTGGCATAGATGTGCCACAATGATCCCATCATGGCTCTTCTGGCCTGTCCGCTAGATGGGGAGGCGGCGACGAATCTTGCGCCCACAGCTTAAGCTCAGCGTTCGACGGAGAGGATTGCTGTAGCCTTATTGCGGCCGCAATATCGGCGGCATCTACATGGCAGGCCAGTTGGGTTACGAGATGGCGAAGCGACCTAAGTTCCGCCTCAACCTCAATCATCCGAACAGCACGCTGAATCTCGTGGCCACCGATCGTGCCCAGAGTCCTTTCCCGTGCCGCTGGAGCGCCACGCATTCGTCTCTGACAGTCATCCAATGTCAGACTAGCCGGTACGCGACGTAGCCTTTGACATCGCCTTTGGTTGGTTTTCATGACTAGCCTTGTCAGATTGTGACTCGAACACGAAACAATCAATTCCTTGCCGCATCGTCTGGGCAAGCGCGATTAGATAGTCGTCTGTGATCTCGGCAATTACCTGATCCGCCTCAAGTGTTACATCAATGCATAGTTCATCATCTTCATCCTCGCCGATCTGCCACCGTAGCTTGGTGAACGGATCGCCGTCGATGTTCATGGTTGCCCCCGTCAGGCACATTTCCGATCCGCAGACTTCTGTTGAGGTGCCGAGCAGGCTCGCCAAGATTCCGCGCTTCGGCAAGTCGCCGAAAGGGATGGAGTATTGAGCACAGACATAGGCGTTCGCGTTGAGGCCGATTACACGATCAATCGCCTTAATCGCCTGCTGCACGCTGATAGTTTCGAATCTCTTGTCAGACTCGTCAAACAAATGGTCAAATGCCAGGTCGATGTGAAAATGAATGTGATCGTCATCGGCATCCTCAAGAATTAGCCCCATCCAGGCAGTGCCGTTGTCGGTCGGATAACTGCTTTGCAGATACTGCTTCTCTAAAGGTCGGCGCTTTTTCTTGGATGCTTCGCCGGCAAATGCGCATACTCGAAGCGCCTGCGCGTATTTGTCGCTGAATTCCGGTAAACGAATGGGCATAAGAATTGCCTACGGCCTCATGAATTGTGACTGAGCCAATTCGACAGTCAAGACTCGACCGGAGGGCTACTGCGTTTTTTTCGACAATTTGATCGCGATCCTGAACCTTCTTGACATTATATCGGTCAGAATCGACATGAGCCCACGTCATTATTAGCTTCGCTCTCCCTTCTTGGAGAGCGGCCCGCGTCTTGGCGGCGCAGGGGCCTTATAAGCCCTTCTAGGGACCGGCTTGCGCCGGATGGGTTCGATTCCCCCGCCTTCCGCTAGCGCCTGCGTTGCGCTTTTGTGGCGGCCTTGGCGAGATTGTCCCTGATCCACGCCGACAGCGTTTGGTCGGCCTGACGGGCGGCTTTCTCAAATTGAGACCGCTCAACCTTGGTCATTCGCACCGGAACCATTTCCGAGGCTTTTTTGGCTGGGTCGATGGGCGGTCTGCCGCGTTTGGTTGCCATGCCAATAGTGTAATACTGAAAATCTGTTTTGGCAAGCCCGATTCCCTATTGCATTTTCGGTATTACGGTAATACAATAATGACATGAGATGAAAACCCCGGAAGGGCAGCAACCCAACCGGGGGTAAGAAACAACCAGGCTTTCGCTAGGCTGCTCCGACAAAAGCCATTCTAGCGAGAGCCGCAAGGGAAAGCGACCTCGCCATGATGATTCAATGCTCCCACGCCCAGCACCAAAAGTACGGCAAGACCCGCAAGGGCGAACAGCGGTATCGATGCAACTTGTGCGGTCACGTTTGGTTTGACGCCCAGCCCAAGCCGTTGGGCAAAATGCGTATCCCCGTCGAATCGGCCAAGCTGGTCTTGAACCTGCTGACGCAAGGCATGTCGATCCGGGCCACAGAGCGAACGACGGGCATTGACCGCAACACGATTTGCAAACTACTAGTGTACTTTGGCGAAGCCTGCCGCACATTTCTCGATCAGCGGATGCGCGGCCTGACTCTCTCACATTTGCAGTTTGACGAGCAATGGACCTACGTGGCCCGCAAGCAGTCGCGGCTGACGGTGGACGAGCGGGCCGAACGGCACGACGTTGGAGACGTGTACCTGTGGACCTGCATCGACCAGAAAACCAAATTGATGCCGTCATTCCTGATCGGCAAGCGGTCGGCCGACAATGCCCGGCGATTCATGATAGACGTTGCTGGGCGGCTGGTGTTCCCCAAGCCGCACGCTAGCGATGCGGTGGACTTCAAGGCCGGCGGTTACTCGGCTATCGTTCAGATCAGCACGGACGCCTTTGCTGGCTACCGTGAGGCCGTCGACTTGGCATTCGGTCCCTACGTCAAGTACGGCACGATAATCAAAGAGTACCGCAACGCGAACATGATCTACACGCCCAGCGAAATGGTCGGAACCAAGCGGGCCGGCATACGGGGCATAGGAGACCGCGAGCGGCGGACGATATGCACCAGCCACGTCGAACGCCTGAACGGCACTCAGCGGGTTTTTTTGAAGCGGCTCAACCGGCTCACGCTCTGCTTCTCCAAGAAACTGCGGAACCTAGAGGCGGCTTTTGCCATGTTCGCGGCGTATTACAATTTCTGTTGGCAGACACGCAAACCGGGCAAGAGTGGCGCGAAGCGGGGCACGGCTGCTATGATGGCGGGACTGGCCGGGCACGTCTGGAGCTTTGACGAGCTTTTCGTGGCGGTCTTAAAATGACCAACTCACTGTTCAGACACTACCCTGGGGGCCAAACGCTTGTCAGCGTGCGTAACAAGCTCTATAGTAATCTATTACGTTCGGTCCCACGAGTTGCCGGTTTTTCGGCGGGCAAGCGTCTGGCGCGGGGACCGCTCGTCCAAGTCAACCGGCACGGGAATCCCCTCACGGTCAGTCATGGAAGTGGCCCCGCGCAAGCGCCGCTGACGGAGCTAATTGCCTCATGCCCCCGGTCGTGATCGATATCCGCAGCGCCGAGGATTCGCGCGATGTGGTGCACCGGGCGGTGCAAGCCCTGGCTGAAGGCCACCTGGTGGCCCTGCCCACCGAAACCGTCTATGGGCTGGCGGCCAGCGCCTTGGACCAGTCGGCCGTGGCTCGTCTCGTCGAGGTGAAAAAGCGCGCGGCCGGCAATGCCCTGACCCTGGCCATTCGCAGCGCCGACGACGTGCTCGACTACGTGCCCGACTTGAGTCCGCTGGGCCGCCGCCTGGCGCGGCGCTGTTGGCCGGGGCCCGTGACGATCGTCGCCGACGATTGCCACGCCGAGAGCCTGGTGCGTCAACTGCCACTTGCGGTGCAACAGGCCGTCGCACCGGCCGGCACGATCGGCCTGCGCGTTCCGGCCCATCAGATGGTCCTTGACATCTTGCGGATGCTCGTCGGTCCGGTCGTGCTCACCAGCGCCAATCTTCAGGGTGAAACCGACCCGGTCACGGCCAAAGACGTGATCGATGCCCTCGGCGACCGGGTCGAATTGATCCTCGACGACGGTCAGAGCCGGCTGGGCCAGCCGTCGACCGTCGTCAAAGTCGGCGCCAGCAGCTTTGAAGTTCTGCGGCCGGGCGTCGTTTCCGAGCAAACGCTGAATCGGCTGTCGAGCCTGATTATTCTCCTGGTCTGCACCGGCAACACGTGCCGCAGCCCGATGGCCGAATCCATGTGCAAAAAGATGATCGCCGACCGTTTGGGCTGCCAGCCGGCCGAGCTGGCCGACCACGGGGTGATCGTGACGTCGGCGGGTATTTCCGCGATGACGGGCGCCCGGCCGAGCCCCGAGGCCGTCAGCGTGATGGCCAGGTCGGGCCTGCAATTGGCGGGTCATGAATCGCAGCTCTTGACGGACCATCTGGTCCGCCAGGCGGACATCATCTGGACCATGACCGCGTCGCATCGCCAGGCCATCACCGCGAAATGGCCCGCAGTGTCGTCGCGCACTTGGGTGCTTTCGCACAATCAGGCCGACATTGCCGATCCGATCGGTGGTCCCCTGGAGTTTTACGAAAAATGTGCCCAGCAAATCAAAGCTGAACTGGAACATCGAATTTCCGAACTTGACCTGTAAATCGAACCGCCGGCGGTTGGCCGAGGAGCCGCCATTTGGAGAGGGAACCATGCGTATCGCCGTCGGCAGTGATCATCGAGGCTTTGTGATCAAGGGCAAAGTCGTCGAGTTGCTCAAGCGCCTGGAACAGGAGGTGATCGACGTCGGCCCGCACACGGCCGAAAGCGTCGACTACCCGGACATTGCCCAGATCGTCGGCGGCCAGGTCGGCGACGGCTCGGTGGACCGCGGCATCTTGATTTGCGGCACCGGCATCGGCATGTGCATCGCCGCCAACAAGTTTCCCGGCGTCCGCGCCGCGCCGTGTCACGACGATCTCACGGCCGAGATGAGCCGCCGCCACAACGATCTCAACGTGCTGTGCCTGTCGGCCGACATGCTGGGCGAGCGGCTGATCGACCGCATGGTCGAAATCTGGCTGAAGACCGAATTCGAAGGGGGCCGCCACGCCCGCCGCGTGGGCAAGATCGCCAGCATGGAACAGCGGCCGCGAGGGGCGCCCTAGCGGACTTTCCGTCACACCTCCGCGCCGCGCCGACCGTTTGACATGGCTTCTGCCAGGATCTGCACCGGGTGCCTGGCCTTCCGGCCGGTGCCGTGCTCGATCTGGTGGCGGCAGGAAAAGCCGGGGGCGGCGATTTCGCACTCCGCGGCTTTGCGAACCGCGGGAAACAATACCCGCTCGCCGATCGCCATGCTCAAGTCGTAATGCTCGTAACCGAACGAGCCGGCCATACCGCAGCAGCCCGAATCGACCAGCTCGACGCTGGCGCCGGGGATCATCCTCAACGCGGCGAGTGTGTCGTGAGCGCCGACCAGCGCCTTTTGATGGCAGTGGCCGTGCAACAGAATCGTCTGTTTCCGCGCAACGAGCGGCAATTTTATCCCGGCTTGCACCAGATGCGAGTCGACCAGCGCCGCGGCGGCGGCCACCACGCGGGCCTCGTCGTCAGGCACCAGCTCGGGATATTCGTCGAGGAGCATCAGGAGGCAGCTTGGTTCGCAGCCGACGATCGGCACGCCGCGCTCGGCCCACGCAAACAACCGCTGGACGTTCGCTTGTGCCAACTGTTGAGCCTTGGCCAAAAAGCCCTTCGAGGCAAACGTGCGGCCGCAACATTCCAGACCCGCCAGGCGCACCTCGTAGCCGGCCGCTTCGAGCAATTCGACGGCGGCCCGGTTGACGCCCGGCTCACAATAACTCGTCAGACAATCGTCCAAGAGCACGATCGGCCCGCGCGAGTTTTTTCCCTTGCCGCCTCCGCCGGCCGCGTTCGACCGGCGCCGGAACCATTTTCGAAAATGATTGCGCGCGAATCGGGGCAGGGGGCGTCTCGGGTCGATTCCCAACAGTTGCTGCGCCATCCAGCCCGCTCCGGGGAGCGAGGCCGCCCAGTTGGAAACCGGCGCCAGCGCCGCCCCCAGCTTGTTCAGCCGCGCGGCACTGGCCATGAGCCGCACGCCCAACGGCGCTCCGTGCTTGCGATAGTAGCCGTCCAGGAATTCCATTTTGAACTTGGCCACGTCGACGTTCGACGGGCATTCGGCCTTGCAACCCTTGCACTCGAGGCACAAGTCGTACGTCGCGAACAGCCGCTCCCCGGTCAGTTCCGCCGGATCGAGCGCGCCGGAAAGCACCATGCGCAAGGCGTTGGCGCGGCCGCGCGTGCTGTGTTCTTCGTCGCGCGTGACCATGAACGAAGGGCACATCGTGCCGGTTTGCAGCTTGCGGCACACGCCCGAGCCGTTGCACAGCTCGACGGCGCCGGCCAATCCGCCGTCGCGCGAAAAGTCGAACGTCGTGGGCAGCTCCATGGTCTTGTACGTTTTTCCATAGCGCAAATTCTCCACCGGGCTCGGCCCGTCGACGATCTTGCCGGGGTTCATGCGATTTTGCGGATCGAAAGCGGCTTTGATCTGTTTGAAGGCCCGGTAGATTTGCGGGCCGAAGAGGCGCTCGTTCAAGTAACTGCGCGCCAGCCCGTCACCGTGTTCGCCGCTCATCGAGCCGCCGTATTCGATCACCAGGTCACACACTTCGCTCGAAATGGCCTCGAGATGATCGATGTCGACCGGCGTGCGCAGATCGAGCATCGGGCGGATGTGCAAACAGCCCACCGACGCGTGGCCGTAAAAGGCTCCCTCGGTGTCGTGCCGGGCCATGATCTCGAGAAATCGCTCGACGAACGCCGGCAAGTGCTCGGGCGCGACCGCGGCGTCTTCGACAAAGGCGGCCGGTTTGCGCGTGCCGGGCTGTCCGAGCAGCAGCGGCAGCGAGGCCTTGCGGCAGGCCCACACGTGATCGCACAGCTCCTTGTCGAGCGCCGTGAGCACGTGAAACAACCCGTTGGTGCCTTTGAGCTTCGCGACCAGCTCGTCGGCCGCGGCTTGCACTTCGGCCCGATCCTCGCCGCTGAATTCCACGAGCAAGAGCGACTCGGGCTCGCCGACGACGAAATCGAGGTAGTTGCGATATTCGAGGCTCTGTTGGGCCAGCCGCAGGATTAATCCGTCGAGCAGTTCGGCGGCCGACGGCTCGCAGGAAAGGACCGCGCCGACCGAGGCCACGGCCGCCCGCATCGAGTCGAAGTGCAGCACGACAACGGCGCGCGCCCCCGGCAGCGGCAGCAGGTGCACGAGCGCCTCGGTGACCGTTACCAGCGTGCCTTCAGCGCCGGCGATCAACTTCGCCAGGTTAAACGACGCTCCCGGGTACATGAGCGCTTCGCGCCGGCGCGCATCGGCGACGAGCCGAGGCGCGGCCACGCGATCGCGGCATTCGGGCACGAATTCGTCGAGGTTGTAACCGCTCACGCGGCGCAGGATGGCCGGAAATCGGGCCACGATTTCCGGCCGGTTTTCGGCCACGATGCGCTCGACTTCGCGATGCACCTGCCCGACCAGGTCGCGCCGCGATTGTTCGAGCCGCAATTCCCGCGGCCCAAGCGGCGCGAGCGTCGCCGAGCTTCCGTCAGCCAACACGACGTCGAGCGAGATGACGGCGTCGACGGTCTTGCCGTGCCAGACCGATCGCGCGCCGGCCGAGTTGTTTCCGATCATGCCGCCGACGTTGGCGCGGCTGCTGGTGGCCACGTCGGGTCCGAACTGCAGGGCGTACGCGTCCGCCGCCGCGTTGAGCACGTCGAGCACAACGCCCGGCTGCACGCGCGCGGTGCGCGATTGCGGATCGATTTCGAACCCGTTCATGTACTTGCTGAAGTCGATCACGAGGCCCGCGCCGATCGACTGGCCGGACAGGCTCGTGCCGCCGCCGCGAGGAACGATCACCAGCCCTTTCTCCGCGGCCAATTGCGTGGCGCACACGACGTCGTCGCGCGTTCGCGGCAGCACGACGCCCAGAGGCATGACCTGGTAAATGCTGGCATCGGTGCTGTACAAAGCCCGCCTGTATTCGTCGAGGAAAACCTCGCAGGACAGGCGTTTTTTGAGTGAAAGTATCAATTCTGACGATTGCGCGGGCGTGAGATTCATGTCTTTAACGATCTTGTAGAGAGCACCTTCGGAAGCGCCAAAGATGTTGGCATGATTATACTTGATCGCCCGTGGTTTGTTGGTAGAGTCAAAGACTGGAGAGTCGTCTTGATCCGCGATCGAACAAGCGTGCGGACCATGATCGGCCGGAGGGCCGCGAGTCGAGAGCCCTCGATATGTTTGATGATGCGCACGCGTGCTTTGCTTTTTCGGACTCCCAAGATATCTGCTCCAGGGCCTGCAAATCGCGATGTCCACGAACCGCAAACCACATCCCGATGAAGTCGAGCATTTGCTGCGCAACGCGGAGTTGCGCGACGAGCTCGAGCCGTTCTTCGACGAATCGATTCGCAGCGTCAACGTCGAAGAGTTGCCGACGCCGGTCGAAAACGAGTTTCTGGCTTCGATGTTGGCTTGGGAACGCGCCCCCGTGTTGCCGATCTGCCAATGGTTCGAGCCCGAGCTGAGGCTGCCGCATCCCGACACGCTTTCGAACAGCGGGCTTCACAAGCTGCTGTGGGAAACAATTCACAAGCTGTACCAGCGGCGGATCGTGCTCGACTTTACGGATCATCTGTCGGACCGTGAATTGTACTGCGTGATCTATCGCGACATTCTGCCCTGCTCGGAGAAAAAGATCGAGTCGCTGACCAATTATCTCCATTGGGACTGCGCCGACGTGGGAGGCGACCCGACCACGTGGCTGCGCTATTACGCGACCGATGAAGAGCGCACGGCGTGGGCCGCGGAGTTGGCCGTTGGGCTGCCGCCGGCCGAAGAGCCGCCCTACAAGCGCCGATTGCCGCGGCGGGCCCTGTAAAGAGGGCGCTTCCCGCGGCGCCGTTGCGGCCTTGACCCTTCGCGAGGGGCGGCTCTATACTTCAGGGCCCATGCAATCCATGGACAGCATGGCCCCGCCGGCGCGCTGGGGCCGGTTGTCGTTTCTTTCGGCCCTGACCGGCCAAGGCAGCGTATGAAGACGGGGCGACGCCACGAACTGCAAACCAACGTCCTGGCCCAATCGTTGGGCCGCTGGATCGAGTCGGCCAGGCCCTACGGCCGGGCCGGCACGGCCGTCCTGATCGCCGTCGTAGTGGCCCTCTTCGCCTGGGCCTATCTGTCGACGCAAAACACCCGCCGACAGGCCGACGGATGGAACGAATACTTCGACGCCGTCGGCGGCCGCAATCCCGATCCGCGCGAGCTGCTGCGCGACGTCGCCAGCCGCTATACCGGAACGATGGTCGGCGAGTGGTCGCGGCTCACGCTGGCCGATCTTCAACTCGACGACGGCACCAACCGGCTGCTCCAGGATCGAAGAATGGCCCGCGATGAGTTGCGGGAGGCAAGCGAAAAATTTCAGGCGCTGCTCAACGATGCGTCGCACCCGACGATCCTCCAGCGCGCCACGTACGGGCTGGCGCGGGCCCACGAAGCGCTGGGCGATCTGGATCGAGCCCGCGCGGAATACCGCTCGCTGGCCACGAAATGGCCCGAGGGACCATTCGCCGCCGCCGCCTTGGCGCGTGCCAAAGATTTGGACAAGCTTCCGACCAAGACCTTCTACGATTGGCTTGCCAAGTACGAGCCGCCGCCGCCGCTCACGAAGGAACCGGGTAAGCCCGGCGCCGGCCCCGATTTTCTCGACGAGCCCGACAAGGGCGGCATCCTGCAACTGCCCTCCCTCATCGAAAAAGAGTCGGGGCCTGCTTTGCCGCCGGTGATCGGGCCCTCGGGCGACGAGCCGAAAGCCGGCGAGTCGGACGCCGACAAGCCCGAAGCGGCTTCGCCCGAAGCTGAAAAGCCGGCGGCCGGCGCTTCCGAAACACCGGCCAAAGCGCCCGAGGAAAAGCCCGCCGAGCCTGCGTCCGAAGGAAAGCCCGCGCCGGAGTCGAGCGGAGCCGGGCCGAACTCCAAGTAGGGCGCGCTAGCGCCCGGGAGCGCGCGTTTCTAGGAGCCTTCCGCCGGCGCAGGCGATTGCTGTTGTCGGGCGGGGTCGATGAGCGGCGATGAACTCAAAAGCCAAGCGCGCGAATTGGTCGTGCCCGAAGGGCTGTCGGGCGCGCGGCTCGATTGGTACTTGGCCCGGCAATTCCCGGCGTACAGCCGCGTGCTGTTGCGCAAGGCGATCAACGCCGCCGGCGTGAAAATAGACGGCCGCCGCGTCAAGGCGGCGCACAAGCTGCGCGCCGGAGAGCGCATCACCATCGTGCTCCCCGAAAGGGCGCGCGAGGGTCCCCGGCCCGAGAACATCCCGCTCGACATCCTCTACGAGGACGCCGGGATGGCCGTGATCAACAAGCCGCCGGGCATGGTGGTCCACCCCGGCAAAGGCCATTGGGCCGGCACGCTCACCGCGGCCTTGCAATTCCACTTCGACCAGCTCAGCAGTGCCGGCGGACCCATGCGGCCGGGCATCGTGCACCGGCTCGATCGCGACACCAGCGGCGTAATCGTCGTGGCCAAAACCGATCAGGTCCACTTGCGGCTGGCCCGGCAATTCGAAAACCGCACTGTGGAAAAAGAGTATTTCGCGCTGTGTGCCGGAGTGCCCGACCGCGACCGCGACATGATCGATCTGCCGGTGGGCCTGCATCCCCATCAGCGCGAAAAGATGGCCGTGCGCCGCGATCACTCCACGAGCCGCGAAGCCCAGACGTTCTATGAAGTGGCCGAGCGATTCGACGGCTATTCGGCGATCCGCGTCCTGCCCAAGACCGGCCGCACGCACCAGATTCGGCTGCACCTGGCCAACATCGGCTGTCCCGTGCTCTGCGATCGGCTGTACGGCGGGAGAGCCGGCATGACGCGCGGTGAAATCAGCCGCGACCCCTCGGACACCGCCGTGTTACTTGCGCGCCAGGCCCTGCACGCGCGACGTTTGAAAATCGAGAACCCGACGACCGGCGAGCCGGTGGAATTCGTCGCGCCCTTGCCATCCGACATCGAGGCCACGTTGACGGCGCTGCGCCAGTTTCGCCGATTGTGAACGCTCGTGACCACAACGACACAAAGAGTGACGCCCGGCTCACCGCAGCGGAGGTTTGCGGGGTTCGTCGGACGGGGTTTGGCCGAACAGGAAGTGCACCAGGTCGCGCGTGCCCAGCGCGCGGGTGCTGGCGAAAAGTTCGCCGGCTTCGTAACCGGCGGCCATGCCGTCGTGCATCGCCGCGGCGCGAATCCGGTCATAGATGAATTCCTTTGCCTGGGAGAATTGCGTGGCGTAGCAGCGCACGGCTGCCAGCTTGGTTTCCAGGGTGTCGGCGACGTCGACCACCAGGTGCCCGGCCGCCAAGGGCAATGCGAGCGATGCGAAGCCGAGCGTGTAGTACAAGTGCGCCGAGATCGTGTGTACCGGCAGGTCATCGAAGTGCTCGTCCCATTTCGTGAGCCGGGAATAAAAGACTGCCGCGTCGGTGATCTGCATCGCCTGCCAATGGTCGGGCGAGGCCAGCGGCGTCTTTTCGCCGAAACCGAGCACCAGCCGGGGACGATACTTGCGAAACTCCTTGGCCAGCGCCACGCGTGCCTCGAACGTGTCGAACAAACGGCGATTCGGCAAATCGAGCTGCACGCGCACGCGTACGCCCAGCGTTTCGGCCGCTTTCTTGGCTTCGGCCAGCCGCACCTGGGGCCCGGGCGATCCGGGCGTCGGCTCGCCGTCGGTCAGGTCGATGATGCCGACCTCGTAGCCTTGGCGCACCAGCTTCGCCAGGGTGCCGCCGCAGGAGATTTCCACATCGTCCGGGTGGGCCCCGACGGCGATCACGTCGAGTTGAGGATGGTCACTTTTGCTCACTGCGTATTCTTGGGGGCTTTGACGCCGGGTTTCACCACGCCCAACAGAAACGTCGGATTCAGCGCCTCGAACCGGACGCGCTCGAGTTGATAGGTTCCCTTCGCGACGTTGATCATCCACACGCTGACGTCGCGGGCCACGCGCTGGAGCGTCTGGTGCACGGCCGACAGGCTTTCGATGCTGCCCACGTTGGCCACCAGCCGGCCGCCGGGACGCAGCCGGCCGTAAGCCGTTTCCACCACGCGGCTGATCTCGCGGCCGCTGCCGCCCACGAAGATGGCGTCGGCGTCGGGCAGGTCTTTCCAGGCATCGGGCGCGCGTCCCAGCACCGGCACGAGATTCGTCACGCCGAATCGCTCGGCGTTGGCAATCATCAGCTCGTGATCCTGCGGATCCATTTCGATGGCATAGACCGTGCCGCCCGAGGCGATTTGCGCCGACTCGATGGCCACCGAGCCCGAGCCGGCGCCGATATCCCAAACCACGCTCGTGGGCCCCAGGTCCATTTCCGCCAGCGCCATCGAACGCACTTCGGCCGGAGTAAGCAGCCCCTGCTTCGGCTTCGATTGCAAGAACGCGTCGTCCGGATTGCCGAACAAGCGGCGGCCGATCGCTTCGCTGGGGCGATCGGGCACGTTCGGCCGGCGCACCAGGATCATCACGTTCAGCGGCGAAAAATCCTGCGCGGCGATTTCCGCCAGCTCGCCCTGCGTGACGCGCTCGTCCGGCGAGCCCAGGTTTTCGCACACGTAGGCCGAAAAGTAGTCGATCCGCCGCTCGAGCATCGCCTTGGCCACGGACTTCGGTGGACAGGCATCGCTGGTAAACAGCCCGGCCTTCGTGGCCGAGCGAATCTTTTCCAGCACCTGGTCCAGCCGCCTGTTCGTGAGGTCCGTCAGGTACGCCTCTTCCCAGCTCTCCTTCACCCGGGCAAACGCCAGTTGCATGCTGCTGACGTGCGGCACGACCTCGAACCGCTCCTTGCCCAACTTGTCGCACAGATAGCGGGCCACGCCGTAGAACAGCGGGTCGCCGGAGGCCAGCACGACGATTCGCTTGTTGCCGGACCCGGCGATCTCGCCGACGGCTTCGTCGAGATTTGCGCCCACGACGAGCCGCTCGGCCTTGGAGCGGGGGATTCTCGCCAGCGTCGACTCGGCGCCGACCAGCAATTGAGCCTCGTCGATCAATTGCCGTGCCGGCGAAACGAGGCCGTCCACCCCGTCGTCGCCGATGCCGATGATGTGGATTTTGTGATTGCTCAAGGAAGAAACCTGCTTATCGATCCAAGACACGGATTCTAGAGTAATCCGTTTGGCAGGGAAAGCTCCGCGCCCTTTAGTCCCATCGCCGTGCTCCCGTCGTCACTGATAGAACGCCAGGCTCGCGAAGCTGACGCAGGACGCGCCGCCGCGCTCGACGGCCTGATCGTATTTTAACCGCCGCGACGCACCGATTTCTAAATCCGAATGAATATTCGCTGCCGGTACAGCCAGTAGCATATCAGCCACATGGCAAGCAGAATCCAGAGCTGCGCCAGAAACGGCTGGTAGGCCTGGCCCAGGAAATCGAAGATCCGCGTGCCCAAGTGCGTTTGGATCGTTTCGTAAAGCCAGCCCTTGGAAAGCCCGGCCATGACGTACATCGTGATCGAGTTCATGCCCACGACCGCCAACGGAAAGGTCCACTTGCGAAACCCGAGCACGTCGACCACGCCGAAGATAGCAGCCAGAATCAACCACGTGCAGCCGGCGCTGTACAGGGCCCAACTCGGCGTCCAGATGCGTTTGACGATCGGGCAGATGCCGGCCCTTTGCAGGATCTGGCCGGCGGCCAGCCCGGCCACGCCGGCGCCGACCAACATCCAGAATTTCCAACGATCGCTTCGCGAGCTGCGCAACAGTTCGCCGGAGAGCAGTCCAAAGATCATCGTGGCCAGCGACGGGATGAAGCTCAGTGTCAGGTAGCCGCCGCCGTTGAGCGCAAACGGTTTGGAGCGCGGAAAGAAGTTCAAAAACCAGCGGTCGAAGGCCGCCGCCGCGTTGGTGTTCTTGTCCCAGTGAGCCGCCACGCCTTCCAACCGCGGCCAATCGGTGCCCAGTCCGGCGGCCGCGTAGTCCTGGGGCTCGGGCAGCGGGTATGCGTAGAACAGGCACCAATAGCCGACCAGGATGCACAGCGCCGCGGCGAACTGCACCCAGGCGGGGCGGTTCCACAGCAGGAACAAGAACACATAGCCCAGGCCAATCTGCGACAGCACGTCCTCAAAGGTAAAAATCGTCTCGCCCCGCCCGTCGGACCGCAGAAAAACGCCCAACAGCACCAGCACGATCGCGCGCACGACGGCGTGTCGCAGCATTTGCCCGTACGTCTGCCCTTTCTCCTGGCGGATGGCGCACGAATAGGCCATGGCCACGCCGACGATGAACATGAACGAAGGCTGGATCAAATCCCACAGCGAGCAGCCGACCCACTCGACGTGCTCGAACTGGTAGCCGATGACGTTCCAGAACCGGGAGTCATTGCCGCCTGAGCGGAGGTTTTCGGCGACCTGGTGCAGCCCCAAACCCCCAGAGGCCATGGCCAGCATCGTAAGCCCGCGATACGCGTCCAGCGACACCAGTCGAGGAGGCAACGGTCGCGTGGACGGCGTGCTCATCGTGCGGCAGACGGTTTGGCGCGGGTTGGAAAATGACTGCCCACGATTATGACCGTTGTGCACCGCAGGTCAAAGGCGTTACGATTGCCCCTGCACGCCGGCGCGTGAAGCGCCGGAATTCCCCGCCGCGGCTAAATTCGCGATGACTTCCGTCTTGATTACGGCGTTCGAGCCCTACGATCGCTGGCAGGCCAATTCGAGCTGGCTTGCGCTGGTCAAGCTGACCCAGAGTCTACCCAGCGAGCCGGCGATTACCACCCGGCTCTATCCGGTCGACTTCGCGGCCGTCAA
>JBBDNV010000097.1:0-23190 GCA_040877415.1 Pirellulales bacterium | reverse complement strand
GGGTCTCGCCGCGACGTGCTCGGAGCCAGTCCCATTTTTCAACGGCCTGCTAGCGGGACGACTTCGGCATCGCCCAGTGCCGACGTCAGCCGCGTGCCGGGCGCATGGCTGCCCGTGCGCACGTAGCCCAAAGCCAGCGGCGCCTGCAGGCGCGGCGAATAGGAAGCCGACGTTACCTGACCGACAACGCGTTCGCCCGAGAGCAGCTCGGTGCCGGGCTCCGGCACGGCGGCACCTTTGAACCACAGACCCGAGAGCCTTTTATTGACGTGTCCCAGCGCGTCGATCCGCGCCACGGTTTCCTGGCCGAGGTAGCAGCCCTTGACGAAGCTGATGGCCGACTGGTCGCGTCCGACTTCCTGCGGCAGGTTCTTGTCGGAAATGTCACGGCCGAAGAAGGGAAATCCGCGTTCGATGCGCGCCGCCTCGAACGCCGCGTCGCCGCACTGGACGGCGCCGGCTGCGACGAGCGCCGCGGCGATCGCCGGGCCATCTTCGCGGGCGGCGCTGATCAAAAAACCCCCGGGCGACGTCATGTCAATGCGCCGCAGAAAGGCCCGCTTGCCGGCCACCGCGACGGCCGCGTGCGACAACAGGCGCGGCGGCAATCGAGCATCGCCCAGCCGGGCCCAAAGCGGCTCCGCGCCCGGCCCGGCCAGCACGAGATCGGTCCACTCCCGACTGCGGTCGGCCAGCGTCACTTGTTCGCTGACGAGATAGTGGTCCAGATGCTTAAGGATCGTATCGCTCCATCCGCCGACGGTGTCGATCACCAGGGAGTCAGGACACGCGAAAATGAAGACGTGCGCGAGAGTTTTGCCCTGCACCGACGTCAAGAAGGCTTCGCAGCCGGCGCCCACTTCGAGTTGGCGAACGTCGTTCGTGCACAGATTGTGCAGAAACGTCGCGCGGTCGGCGCCGGTTAACTCAATCTGCGTGCGCTCGGCAAGCTCGACCAATCCGGCGCTAGAGACCAGCGCGTCGTATTGGGCGATCCAGTCGGGGTGGTGCGTTGGCGGATCGTTCATGATCGCGACTTCGGCCCCGGGGCCGAATGTTCGACGGCCGGTTCGCTTCGCGGTCGGGCCCGCGCGTTTTGGGCGCCTGCCAGGACGATGCACGAAGGGTGCCGTCCGGCCACGCGCGAGACACCCCGCCTGTCGACGGGCAGCACGCCCAGCTCTTCGACCGATTCATCGTCCAGTCGGCTCACGAGATAGACCCTGCCGCGCTTCAGCGCCCGCACCAGCTCGGCGGCCACCAGCGCGTCGGAAAGCCGTTCGCGCGCGATTTCGTGCAGGGCGTCATCGAGATCGTCGGCGCCGACGATGCGCTGGAGCGCCGGAGAGAACGGCTCGGCGAGCTCGCTGCAAATCACCACGGCGCCGTCTTCGGCAAGCGCGTGCGAAGCGGCCGCCAGTGCCCGGCCGACGTTTTCCCAGGTCTGCTCTGCGGCGTCGCCTTCGATCGCGGCCACGACCAGGCTGGCCCGCTCGGGCACGGCATAGCTCCAGGCCGCGTCGCATAGCCGGCTGCCTTCGCGGGACACGGCGTCGAGATCGCCGGCCAGCACGTGCAGAATCTCGCCCGTGGCCCCGGGGACGACCTGAATCGTAAATCGCACGCCCAAAAGCCAACTGACCTCATCGGCCTGTTTTCGCAGCCGATTCCGCTCGTCGAGCCCGGCCGCCTTCGGCGACCGAAACCGCTCGAGGCTCTCGGCATCGGAAAATGCCGGGAACAAGGCCGATTTGGCGCCGTGATAACCGAGCGAATCGGCCAGCCGCAAAACGCCGATCGGAATCACCAGGTCGGCGTCGTGGATGGCTCGGTTCACGTAGATCGGCCGCCCGTCGGCCGCGGCCGCCAGGTAGCTCAGCGACGGTCGGTTTCGCGGGTCGTGCACGCGGCAGGCGACCGACTTGCGAACCGCCGCGGGTAATTCTCCCAGCGGATCCGGGCCGGCCGAGCCGGCCGGCGCGCAAACGAGCGTGATGTCGGCCGCGCCGACTCCGCCGCCAAGCAGCACCTCGACCGTCTGCCGCACGATTGCCGCGGCCCCGGGCACGCCGCGATCCAGTGCCAGCACGACCTTGTCCCCCGGCAAGCATGCTTGCACGAGCGGCGGAAAATCGAGCGGCTCGGCCAGCGCGCCCATCACCGCTTCGGCCACGCGCTCGATCGGCTCGCCCCGCGGCGCATCGCAAAGGGCCAGCAGAGCTTCGCTGTCAAGCTCCAGGCTCAGGCTCGAATCGATTCCGTACCGTAAGGAAAGCATCGGTGAATCCGTCCGCGAGGTGGCTCGGCCGGCAAAAAATGGGCCGCGGGTCGCAGTCTCCCGGGCATCATAGGGGCCGCGTGCGCGGGCGGTCAAGAAGTCGAGCTTTACGCCGTGGCCCAAGTTGCGAATAATCTTGGCCTGCGCGGCTCGCTGAACCGCGCGCGGGCAAGCTACGGACAACCGTCTCTCAGTTGCAAGGAAGTGACTTATGAAATCCGGTGTCGCCCATCTGCTCGCTCGACGAGCCGTTCTGACAGCAATCTTCGTGCTCTGGGCCGCGGGCTGCCAGCAAAACTCCGGCACGAGCGGTCCGCAGGCCGCCGACCGCGAGCCCAGCCCGCGCGAGCGGCTCGCCGAATTGGCCGACCGCTACCGGCACGCCACCACCTATCAAGATGCGGGCGAACTGCGCTTCCTGGTCGACGGAGCGCCGGAAGGCGAGTTCCGATCGCTGCCGTTTTCCGTGGCGCTTGCGCGCCCCAACAAGATTCGCGTTCACGCGCTCGACACGATGAGCGTTGCCGACGGCCAGCTCGTGCGGGCCATCGTGCAATCGCTTCCGGGGCAAGTGCTCGTGCAGTCGTGCCCCGACAAGTTGAGCTTGGACAATCTCTATGCCGACGAGATGCTCGAGCAGGCCATGCACGGCCAGCTCGGCGTCGACCTGACGCAACTTCTGCTGTTGGTCAGCGAGGATCCTGTGGCGACGCTCGCGCGCGATTGCACCCTCGCGCAGCTATCGGATTCCCAGTTTCAGGGCAAGAAATGCCGGCGCATCGCGCTCGATGGGCCGGCGGGCAAAGGCGTGCTGTGGATCGAGGTCGAAAGCGGGCTGCTCGTCAAGTACGAATTCCCGCTCGACGAGCTTCGTAAGAGATTTCCGCTGGCTCAGTTGTGGGCCGAGTTTCGCGGCGCCCGGATCGACGATCCCGTGAACCCGGTGGCGTTCGAGGTCGAGTTGCCCGATGGAATCCAACTCGTGAAGCGATTTGTGGTGCCGCCGCCGGCCGCCCCGCCGGAGCCCTTGTCCAAACCGGTCGACGCGTTTACGTTTGTGGCGCTTGACGGAACGGCCGTGGGACGCGAGTCGCTGGCCGGCAAAGTCGTCGTGATGGACGTGTGGGCCACCTGGTGCGGTTGGTGCTTCGAGGGGCTGCCGCTGTTGGAAAAGGTCTATCAGAAATACAAGGACGACGACCGGATCGTGTTTCTGGCGGTCAACAAGGACGATCCGGCGGTCAGCAACGCCAATGTCGAACAGGCCTTCAAGCAGCATAACCTGACAGTCCCCATCGTCCGCGATGCCGAGCAGATCACCGACCGGGTGTTTCGCCTGGAAGGCCTGCCGACGATGGTCATCCTGGGCCGCGACGGCACGATTCAGGATTACCATGTCGGCTACGATCCGCACCTGATCGAAACGCTGCCCCCCAAGCTCGAGCGATTGCTGGCCGGCGACAACCTGGCCCGAGAAGAGCTGGACAAGTTCGACGAGGAGAAGCAAGCCTACCAAGAGCGGGTTGCCGAAGTGCTGGTCGACGCCGCCGAACAGCCGGCGAGCCAGCCCGAAGTGGCGCGGAAACCCGGCTCGACCGAATGATCGCGCACGATTGCCGGCCGTCCCGCGCCCGGCCATCGCCATGGTGCGAAGTCGCCCTTCCCCAAGAGACCCCACGAGCGGGACCGTGGCGATTTTGAGCCCGCTTCTATAGAATTCCGCGCATCTGCGCACGCGAGCTTTACTCCAAACTCGTAGTTCAGTCGCTCGGGGGAGCCACAATGAGCGTCACTCCCCAGTCCATGCTCAACTGGTGCCGGGTCTTGTTGGACGTCGATGGCCGGCGACCGAAGCGTTCGTTGCCGGAATACCTGCAAATGATTCCGAGGCTGGATGCGCTTGTGGATCTTGGCAGCGGAACGCCCGTGCTCGTGCGCGGCGACGTCGACGCTAAGCCCGGCGAAAAGATCGGCGAGGGGGACATCCGCCTGCGCTCGATGAGAGAGACGCTCGCGCTGGGGCGAGAGCGCGGTTGGAAGCAAATCATCTTCGGCCACAAGGGACGCAAGCCGGATGAGACGCTGGGGAAAGTCGCCGCGCGGATTGGGGAGCTCGTGGATTGCGACGTGCCGCTTTTGGAAGATTGGCTCGACGAAACGTCGCTCACGGTCCGCGATCGCGTCGCCGAAAAGATCCGCGCGAGCGCGCCGGGCAGCATCCTCGTGCTGGAAAACACGAGGCGCTACGAAATCGAACGCGTGCTGTGGAAAGCGGGGGCGGACGATTTGGACCGGCTGGCCGAGCCGCTGGCAAAATTCGCCGACCAACTGGCTGAAAAAGTCGCCCGGGTGTACGTCAACGAGGCCCTCTCCGCCGGCAGTCTCGACACGTCGACGACCGTGGTGCCCGCGGCCATGGACCGCGTGGCGCTGGGCGCTTACGTCGCCCAGGAATTTGAAGGGCCGATGCTGCGCTGCCTGGCCACGGAGCTGGTCGTCTTCAGCGGATTGAAGATCGACAAGCTCGACGACCTGGAAGCGATGATCGGCCGCGGCCTGGTGACGACGGTGTTTACGGCCGGCTCCCTGGCGATGGCGCTCAAAAAGGCCGCCGCCGAATTGAACGGCAAACAGTTTTCACTGGGCCTGGCCGAGGATCCGGGCCATGCCGACAAACCCTACTTCATTCCCGAAAAACGGATCGAGCAGGCGAAGCGGATGATTGCCGAAGGGCGCAAAATGGGAATCGAGTTCGTGCTGCCGGTTGATTTCATCCTCGAGGACGGGCGCGAAAGCCAGACGATCGGGCCGGGGGAACAACAATTGGACGTCGGGCCGCGAACGAGCGAGCTGTTCGAGCGCAAAGTGGGCGAATTTATCGCCAGTCACAAGGGCCGCCCCGCGGCCGCCTTCTACAACGGCGTGTTCGGCAAATTCGAAGACCCGCGTTTCGCCGAAGGAACCAAGCGCTTCATGCGCCAATTGAAACGACTGAAGGACGCCAACGTCGAAGTGTACGTCGGCGGGGGCGAAGGGGGCGAGGCGCTCGCCCAATACGGCCACCCCGACGACGTCACCCACGTGTTTACGGCCGGCGGCACGGTCCTGAACGCTCTGGGAAGCGAGCCGGTGCCCTACCTGGTTGCGTTAAGCATGGCGGCCACTGGCGGGCAAGGCCGGACGTAGGGCCTCGAATGGGAATGGGGCTTCTACTTGGCGGCCGCGGCGGTGATGCGGCGGCAATGCGCGACCAGCTCCTGGAATGCGGCGGTAATCTCTTCGACCGCCGCGCCCTTGGCCAGCAGCGTTTCCAACCGCAGCGCGTGAGGCGTCAACCGGTCGAAGCCATAGCTGCCGGCCGCCCCTTTCATTTGATGCGCCGCTCGGCGCAGTGATTCCCAATCCCCTGCGTCGAGGTGCCTTTGCAGCCACGCCACGCGGCTGGGCATTTCGGCGACGAACTGCTCGACCATCTCGCCCAGTTGGGGATCGGACGCCAAGGACGAGTGGATCGGTGAGTGTTGCGTGCGAGTTGGTGACATCGCGCTGCTCCCTGTCGGAGGGTTCCGACATCGCGGATTGTCCGTCTGGGGCACGCTTGGCGCTGGCGGTGCCCCCTTCAACTTTATGCCACGCCGCGTCCGCGCGAGGCGGCACAAGCGGCAGGTGTGTGAATCGCTGGCGTCGATTTTTTCGGCCCAGCGCGATTGTGCTGAGCATGGCGGATTTGCGGCGCCACTTTGCACTTAACTCCTCAAGCGGCAGGCAGTTGGCTCGCGGCCGACCGCCGCAAAACCGCTAGATTCCGTTTGCCCGCGCGCTTCGTCTTGGAAGATTAGTGGAAATGCGTGGACAAACTAAGACAGTCAACTTGGGTCGACGATAACCAACAGCGAGGCTTTCCCAAAAAGGAAAGCCAAATCGCTGCGCAGCCTTGCCTGAATTTACGCAAAACGATGCGCCAGAGGCATTTGGCTGGAGGCCGGCGAAGGAGAAGTGAAATCCCTCGAAGTTTCTGTTTAGGAGTTCCGTCCATGAAATCCCGTTTTGTGTTGCCGGCTCTGCTGTTTGCCGGCCTGTTTGTGCTCTCCGCCGACCGGGCGGAAGCCTTTCACCGCTTCGGCTGTTGTGAGCCGTCGTGTTGCGCGCCCGAGCCTTCGTGCTGCGCCGCCGAGGCCGCCTGCTGCGCTCCCGAGCCGAGCTGCGGCTGCGAGCCGAGCTGCTGCGCCCCCAAGTGCTGCCGTCACCGTTGCAAACTGTTCAGCCGCTGCTGCCACAAGCGCTGCTGCGAGCCGAGCTGCTGCGCTCCCGAGCCGAGCTGTGGTTGCGAGCCAGCCTGCGCTGCCGAGCCGAGCTGCGGCTGCGAGCCGAGCTGCTGCTGCGCCCCGAAGTGCTGCCGGAAGAAGTGCCACCGGCACCGCTGCTGCCATCGTAACCGCTGCTGCGCTCCGGTCTGCTGCGCCCCGGCCTGCGAACCGAGCTGCGGCTGCGGTGGCTAAGTGCCACGGCGAGTCCAGCGAGACTTAGTTCGGTCTCCTTGACAGTTAAACAGATCGGCCCGTCCGAGTCGTTTCGGACGGGCCGTTTGTTTTTGCGCGATGCGGGCCCTGGCGCATGAAAAGCCCGAGATTCGGGATTTCCGGCGGCAAGGAGCGTGCCTTTGTCTTGGGTGCGCTCGTCATTTCCGCGTGGCCGCGGCTCTCGCGTGATAGGCGGTTTTTGCGGGTTGGGGTGGGTTGGGGCGGCCATTTTCTTGACTTTTGCGAGCGCTTATGGGACCTTGACGGGCGGCGAGCAATTCGCGCGTCTTTCCCGCCGGAACAGGGAGCATCCACCATGCGAGCGCCGTCGACCCCCCGGCCAGCCGACATCCCGCGCCGCGCTTGTTCGGTTGTTCTGGCAGCGGTCGCCGCGGCCAGTGTCGCCGTCGGGTGCCTGGCAACCGCGGCCGAGCCGCCCTCGCCCGAGCTTTTCCAGGAGCAGCTTGCGGCCGGCGAATTCGCGCCGGCACTGGCTGCGGCCAAGGGGCTCCCTCTTGCCGCCGAGCGCGACGACTGGCTTGCCCAGTTGGCCGCGGCCCAGGCGCAAGCCGGGGATCGCGACGCGGCGTTTACCACTCTGGCGTCGCTGGCCGACGATCGCAGGCGTAGCGCCGCGATCGATAGCACGCGGCAAATCATTCCCCCGTCCGGCGCTGCCGGCGGCACCCAGGCCGATTTCGACTCGTTGATCGATTTGATCACGACCACCGTCAAGCCCCCGAGTTGGGACGAAGTCGGTGGGCCGGGGAGCATCTCACCGTATCAAAACGGCGTGTACGTCGACGCCGGCGGCGTGCTCAAACGCGCGCTTGCGCCCAAGCAGTCGAACGGGCTGGCCGTGGCCCGGCTGGCGGCGATTCGGGCCGGCGAAAACACCGATTCGCGGCTCGTCTCGGCGATGCGCAAAGTGTCGCTCTCGCGGCTGGAAAAGCACGTGCAATTATGCCTGGCGGCCGGCCGCAAGCCCAACGACGAAATGATGAACCTCGCCGGCCTGGAAAAAATCAAGTACGTGCTGGTCTATCCCGAAACGCAGGACCTCGTGTTGGCCGGCCCCGCGGGTCCGTGGCGCACCGACGACGAAGGCCGGCGCGTGAGCCGCATCACCGGACGGCCTGTCGTGCAGTTGGACGACCTGGTCGTTTTGTTTCGCTATTTGACGGCTACGCCCGGCGCGACGTTCGGATGCTCGATCAACCCGACGCAAGAGGGACTGGCCCGCACCAAACAATTCGCCGAGCAGTCGAGCGCCACTCCGCTCCGCCCCGGACAGCGGTCCGGGTGGCTCTCGAAGCTGCGCGACTCGATGGGCCGGCAAACCGTTTCGGTCGAGGGGATCGACCCGCGCACGCGCGTGGCGAGAGTTCTGATCGAGGCCGACTACCGCATGAAACTCGTGGGCATGGGGCTGGAGCCGGGGACGGTGAACGTGCCGAGCTATCTGGATCTGATTCACCTTCCGCGCGGTCAGGCTCCGCCGCCCCTGGACGTGCTGCGCTGGTGGTTCACGCTCAAATACGGCGTCGTGCGCGCCACGCCCGAGCGCGACGCGTTCGAAATCCCCGGGCCCGGCGCGCAAGTGCTCAGCGAGAACGAATTCTTGACCGCCCTGGGCCAGCGCGTGCACACCGGCAAGTCGGAACCAACGAACCAGGAGTTTGCCAATCTGTTTACCCAGCATTTCGCCGCGCTGGGCGAAAAATATCCCGTCTATGCCGATCTGCAGAATATTTTCGACCTGGCGCTGGTTGCGGCGCTGGTCGAGAGCGAGAAGCTCGCCGAGCGCGTCAACTGGCACATGACGTGTTTTGGCGACCCGGCGCGGTACGAGGTGGCGCTGGGGAGAGTGCCCCAAAGCGTGGAAAGCGTCATCAACCACCGGCTGGTGAACGGAAAGCACTTGATCGTCGGCGTCAGCGGCGGCGTGCTGGCCCAGCCGTGGAAGTTCGTGGCCGACGGCGCGATCCAGAGCGACGGCTACGGAGCGCTCAAGGCACAGCGCAACAACTCGGCCGCCGACGAGCTACCGCTCGATGCCTGGTGGTGGGACTGACGAGGCGTTCTTATTGGCATCGTTGGCTCCGTGGGCTGGACGCGGGGCTTTGTCCCCGGAGCTCGTAAAGCGCGCTCGCAGCTTCTCGAGTTGCGCTTGCCGGGTGGTTTCGTCGGCCGACGGGTCGAATGCGATCGGGCGGCCCGTGATGACCTCGAGTTGTTTGGCGGCCACCCGCCGCTTCACCTCCTCGCCGCGGCCGAGCAGCGACAGCCAATTCTGCCGGTCCCCCACGAGCCAGGTGGCGATGCGGTCGGTGGTGTCTTCGTAATCGACCGATAGCTCCGCGACGAGCGCGCTAATGCGCGCGGCCTGTTCTCGGTCGAGTTCACCCGGGTCCAGACCCTCCAAAAAGGGCAGGATGATCTGTCCCATCGCAAACAACTCGCGCTGGGCGCTCTGCCGCTTGGAGAATTTGGGGCTGGCCAGCTCGTCGACGAGCCGGGCCCACCGATCGGTGTCGAGCGGACGCGGCTTCTGCGCACGCTCGACGAGCGCCTCCTCGATGGCCCGAGCGGTGGCGGCCAACTGCCAACTGGGGCGCAAAAGCTCGAGATACGGGATCAAGTGGCGGCGGACCGCTTCGGGCTCGGCGATGTACAGGTGCCAGAAGCTGTCGCCTTCGAGGCGCCGCTGGACGCCTCGGTCGATGACGGAAAGCGAAAGCGGCTCGCCGGGCGGCTGCGAGAAGAGCATCGCGAACTTGGGCTCATCGCGCGTGCGGCGAATGGAAAACTCGCCGTCTTCAGCCAGCACGATCGAAAGCTCCTGGCCGTCGCCCTCCAACTCGTATCGCACGCTGGCCCGGTCCTCGAGGATCAGAATCTGCAAATGCTCGTGCAGCCGCCCGCCGATGACCTTCGGGCCGAACGAGATGTTCATGCCGGCCGGATACGTGCTGGCGGCCACCAGGCGCCCCGCGACCATCTTGTAATTGAGCCAGCGGAGCCGCTCGGCGTTTTTCGGGGTTGGCACGAAGGGCGGCCCGGGCCCTTGCGCCAGAGCGGTCGCCGCGCACGCCAGTGCGCAAGCCACACAAATTGTCGCGCGCCGCCGCATTGGTGTGCGCCTGTCGGGCTGAGACGCAGGCGGCAGCAACGTGCCGCCTGGCGCAGCCGTCGTGGGGTCAGGTGCGTCGTTTCGTTACAACTCTTTGGCGCCCTCGGCGCCGACCGCGCAAGGTTCACGCGCGGCGTCTTGGGGTTCGGGCGTTGTGGCGCCGTTGCGGCGGCGGCGCTTCCAGAGATAGAAACACACCGCTCCGCACAACACCAGCGCCACAGTGACCGTCAACCATATTTCAGATTGCCGGAGCAGGCTGGTCAAGCGGTCGCCGTAGGCGTAGCTGAGCCAAAAAAACAGGCCCACGACCGTCGTGGCACAAAACGCGTCGATGAGCAGGAAGCGGTGAAACGGGATCCGCAGCACGCCGGCCGCCAAATACACCGGCGCCCGGACTCCAACCATGAAGCGCGACAGGAAAAATACTTTCACTTCGTGCCGGCGGATCATCTGCTCGATCTTCGCCTCGCGCTCGGCGTGCAAAAGATGCGCAAAGCGCGGGTGCCTGGTCACCAGCGAATGACCAAAGTGATAGCCGATGGCGTAAAGAACCGCGTCGCCGCCCAGGGCCCCCAACAGACACGAAACGAACGCCCACCACGGACTGAGCGTGCCCACCGAGCTGGCGATTCCGGCCGCGATGATCGGCACCTCTTCGGGTACCGGCAGGCCCGTGCCGGTCAGGACCAGGATGAGGATAATCCCCAGGTACGATATGTGGTCGAGCGGTAAGTCGAACAAAGTTTCCCGCCTTGGCTGGCGAATCGAGACTGCCAAAACCCAGCGCAATTCTAGCGGCACTGCCCCGCCCTGGAATACGTCAAACTGGGCAACCAAGAGGTTATTGAAAAACTAGGACACCGATCGGTTGGTCGTCATGGGACGGCCGCGGACGCCGCAAACCGCTTCACGTTTGGCCCAGGTCGGTCCAATCGCGCGGGTCGAGGCTGAGCCGGTGCGTCTCGATGCCCCCTTCGCGTTGGCCCGGGCAAAGCATGACTGCGGCCACGCCGTTATGATTTCGGCAAAATTCCGCGGCGGCTTGCGGGCCCATGACGAAAAACGCGGTTGCCAGCGCGTCGGCCTCGGCGGCCGACGGCGCCAGCACGCTTACCGACAACACGCCTTCGGCGGGCCAGCCGCTGCGCGGATCGAGGATGTGCCCGTATCGGCGACCTTCGTGCACGAAGAACTGCGTGCCCG
Organism: Pirellulales bacterium; assembly: GCA_040877415.1. Taxonomy (GTDB): domain Bacteria; phylum Planctomycetota; class Planctomycetia; order Pirellulales; family PALSA-1355; genus JBBDNV01. The sequence goes on along the minus strand of JBBDNV010000097.1, from coordinate 12,053 downwards.
ACCCCGACGTGGCCAGCGCGCGATCGGCCAGCCGCAGTTGGCCAATTCGCCGCTCGGGATCGAGTGGGTTGCGCACGCCGACGAGCCAACCTTGCTCGTTCGCGCGTAAACCGGGTGTGCCGCGCGCCAGCACGCTGCTGCTGCCGCCGTGCAATAGAAAGTCGTCGATGCCCTCGGCCGCCAATAGTTCCGCCGCGCGATCCAGCGCGTAGCCTTTGCCGACGCTGCCGAGGTTGATTTGGAGCCCCGGCCGGCCGAAACGGACGGCGCGCGTCGCTCGATCGAGTTTGAGGTGTTGGCTGCCGATCGATGCCCGGGCCCCGTCGAGTTCTTCGATCGTGGGCATCTTTCCGCTGCGGCGCGTAAATCCCCACACGCTTGAGAGCCGCCCCGCGGTGACGTCGAAAGCGCCCTCGGTTTCGCGGTGGATTTCGACGGCGCGGGCCAACAGCGCGAACAATTGCGGTTCGACCTCGACGGGACCGGCGGCGGCGGCGCGGTTCAGCCGGCTGACTTCGCTGTGCGCGCGGAAGACCGAGAGTTGATCCTCCAGCCGGTCCACCAGATCGAGCGCGGCCAAAGCGGCCTCGGTGGCGTGTTCTTGCTGTCCGACATTGACAAACACTTCGAACGTGCACGCCATGGCCCGGCGACTCAAGCGCAACAGGCAGCAATCGGCAGTCGGCTCGGGCAGCTTCGCGCCGTGGGGCGCGCCGATGTCGAATTGCGCCAAGGCGCGGGCGGCGGCTTTGCCTTGCAGGAACTCACGGCGGGTGGCGCGGGGCGCAGCGCTCATAGTCGAATTATACCTTCGAGGGCGTCCGGCCAACGCTCGCGCACGTCGCCGTGCCGCGCGATGAAACGCGAGTTGCGAGCGGCCCGACGCGACGGGATAATCGAGAAATGCGCCCCAGCCAACTTCAACCCCGTGCCCTCTTCTCTCGGCCGATGCTTGCGCTTTGGGCGTCGCTGGCGATCGCCGGCCTGCTGGTTGGCCCAATCGACGCCGCCGGACCGCCCCGGCGCGCTCGACCGCCGAAGTTCAGCAATAGCATCCGGGACGCCTTCTTTCCCAATGCGCGCGAAAAACTGGTCGGACCTCGTCCGGCACCGGCGACCCCCGAACCCCTTGCCGCTACGCCGGCGGACACGAAAAGCCCAACTCCGTCGGCGGCGAGCCGGGGCTGGTCGAAATGGATCGCCGCTGAAGTCGTCGAGGACGAAATCAAGACGCAGCAAATCAAGCTGGCGGAAATGGTGCAGAACCCGACCCGGTTCAAGGGTGGCGACTATCAGCAGGCGCGCGGCAACCTGAGCGTGCTGGCGGTGATGTTCGCGATCGCGGCCGAATACGACGGCCACATCCGCTGGCAGCGCGACGCGGCGGCCGTGCGCGATCTGGTGTCCCGGGCCGGATTCAACTGCAAGGTCGGCACCGACGGTTCCTACAACGAAGCGAAATCGCGGTCCGAAGACCTGCAGACCCTGGTGCGCGGCGGCTCGATCCAACTGAGCGAAGCGGCGGCCGACGCGGCCTGGTCGAAGGTGGCCGATCGCGCGCCGCTCATGAAGCGTTTGGAACGGGCCCAACAGCAAAGCATCGCTCCGCTGACGGCAAACGCGCGCGAATTTGAGCGCCACGCCGACACGCTGGCCCACGAAGCCCAAATGATCGCGGCGCTTGCCGAGGTGATTACGCGAGAGGGTTTCGAATTCGCCGACGACGAAACCTATCTCGAATATGCCCGGGCGATGCAAGCCCAGGCGCTGTCGGTGCGCGACGCCGCGAAAGAGAAAAACTACGAGCAAGCGCGGCAGGCCGCGGGGGAATTGGGCAAAGCGTGCAGCAATTGCCACGAGAAGTATCGCAGTTAGACGTTCGCCGGCGCTCCGGGGTCGTCTGGGTGCCAAACTCACGTTTGCGCGAGCATGCTTTCTGTGTCTTCCCGCGCGTTTTCACGCAATCGTGGGCATGACACCCCGCCGCACGGAGGCCGGTTATTCTACCGGCGTTGGGCGGCCGGCCGCGACGCCTCGGAACCGGTGGCAATGCCCATGCGCTTGCGGCGACGGGGCGCAGCGCCCGTGCCCGCGGGTTGAAACGTCTTGATCTTGTGCAGGTCCATCAGCTCGGCGAGTCCCGCGTCGGCCAATTCTCGTCCCGACACGTAGCGCCCCGGCTTGATCCACTTTTCCATCTCCGCCGGCGACAGGCCCATCAGCTCGGCCAGGAGCGAATCCATGTCGTCTTCCAGGTTGCCAAAGTGGCGCGCCCATTCGGCGGCCTCGGCCAGACCCACGTGTTCTTCGCTCTGCCATTTCATCGGATGAAACAGCAGCACGCTGTACGGCGTCACGAAGCGGCGCGTGCAGGCGGCAAACGGCCACAGCGCCGCCGAGGAACATTCGCCGGTGACGATGCCCGTCACGCGCAGGCTGCGCAACAGAATCACCGTCATCAACGACACGGCGCAGTACGGACTTCCGCCGGGCGAGTCGATGTACATGGTGCACTGCCCACCGGGCTCGACGGACAGCAACTTATCGGTCAATTCGAGTTCATTGTCGGTCAGATCGCCGACCAGCGCTAGTTCCAAGGGACCTTCCTCATCGCGGTGCTGCATCGGTGGCACGCCTCTCGCGCCTGGCGTACGCTGGAAAACCCGGTCCCGTGCAGGATCGGGGACTCAGCCTGTAGTTTGACTGGACCTCAGGAACAATCAAGTTCCGGTGCAAAAATAGCGCATTTTTTTGACTGTGTCCAATGGCCCAGCGGCCTTGGGAAGCCGGAAGTAGCGCCGGATGTGCCACTTTTCACGTGATTCGCGGCCACGGGCCGATCGTTTGCACGCATGGTTTACGGCGGGCGTGCGGCCTGCTTTCCGGCCGTAGCGCCGAGGCCGGGCAAGGGAGCGCCGCGACTTGCCGCAAATCGGCTCTCCGTCAGCACTACGGTTGCGGGCCGAAAACTTCCCAAGACGCTCGACGAAAGTATAATAAACCCATCCGGGGCGTTGGCATATCGGACGGCTGTGCCCAGGTAGCGCCGAGACCGCGCGGGTCGCCACCTGGAGCGCGCAAAGTGGCATCGGAAACACGATGGGCATCAAGTTTTTATGCCCCAACGGGCATAAGCTGCACGTCAAGTTCTTTCTCGGCGGCAAGAAGGCAATTTGCCCCAAATGCGGGGCCCGCGTGATCGTGCCGGCCGAGAGCCCGGCCTTCGGCGAGCCAGGGGCGCTTGAGCGCCTGGCCGGCGGGGCCGAACAAGACGCCGAAGTGGCGCTCGAAGAGTCGTTGGTCGATGATGCCATGGAAGCGATGGCCGCATCTGACGCGACTGCCGGCCTCGAAGCGCATCATCAGGGCGGCGCGCAACGGTCTGCCACGGTTGTCGACCCCATCGACGAAGCACCCGGGGCCGTCTGGTACGTGCGGCCGGTTGGCGGAGGGCAATACGGACCGGCATCGGCCCTCATCATGCGTAACTGGTTAATCGAAGGGCGCGTCGGCGCCAACTCGCTCGTGTGGCGCGCCGGTTGGACCGATTGGCGCAGCGCCGAAGCCACGTTTCCGCAGTTCACCCAGTCGGCCGCGCCGGCCGCCAATTTAGCCGCGACCAGCAAACTCGCCGCCGGCAACGGAATGCCGCCCTTGCCGTTGGGACACGCGGTGCAAAACCTGGCCCCGAGCGCTCCGCAAGTGCAGGAGTCGTCGACGATGCCGCCGTTGGCCCAAGTGGCGCGCCGGCGGCGGCGAAGAAATGACTTAAGTTTGATCGCCAGTGCCGTTCTCGTGGTCACGTCGGTGATTCTGGTAATCGTGCTGGTGCTGGTCTTTCGGGGACAAAGCACGAGCGGCGGTCCGAAGCCCGAAGAACGGCCCCCCCAAGAATCTTTGAATTGACGCCCCTTTCCCGGCGCGGCTAAGTTGGGGACGCGGCCCGCGGCCGCGCGCTGGGTTCGACCCCAAAATGGCAAGCGAGGAATTGCAATCATGCCGGGACAAAAACTGCTAAGTTGGGCGTGCCTGCTGTTCGGGTGCGGCTGGATAGCGCTGGCTTTGGCCCAGGAAAATCCCGCGAGGATGAAGCTGGCCGGCGGAAAGCTCGAGCTCGTGGCCCCGGCCAACTGGGTTCGCAAACAGCCGCAATCCCGCATCATCGAATACGAGTTCGCCATTCCAGCCTCCACGGGAGACCCGGCCGACGGACGCCTGACCGTGATGGCCGCCAGCGGCGGCATCGATGCGAACATCAAGCGCTGGTACGGCCAGTTCACGCAGCCCGACGGGGCCGGCACGGAGAAGCGCGCCAAAGTGAAAAAGACCCAAACGGCCGGCCAGGACGTCCACCTGGTCGACATCTCCGGCACGTTCCAGGATCAGCGCGGCCCGGCGGCGCCCGCGGTCGAGCGGCCGAAGTACCGCATGCTGGGCGCGATCATCGCGACCCAGTCGGCCGGCGACTACTTTGTCAAGTTCTACGGGCCCGAAAAGACCGTGGCCGACAACGAGAAAGCCTTTCTCGAAATGATCGACAACCTGGAACCGAAGTAACTCGCGACGCGCATGAAGATTCAACAGTTTCTCGAACACCACGGCATTCGCACCAATCCGTTCGCCGAAGAGGACGCGCAGACGGACCCGGTGTTCAAGGACTTTTGCATCGCCAACACGTATCATCCCACGTGGGACAAGGTCTACGGCGATCCGGCAGAACCGGCCACGTCGCTGGTGTTCGGCGAAAAGGGTTCCGGCAAAACGGCCCTGCGCCTGCAGATCGCGCGGCATCTGTGCGACTACAACAAGGCTCATCCGCACGCCCGCGCGTACGTCATCGAATACGACGATTTCAACCCGTTTCTCGACCGCTTCCGCGATCGCTTCGGCGCTCGCCACCGTCGCGCCGATCGCGTGCTGTCGGATTGGAAGCTGTGGGACCACATGGACGCGATCCTTTCGCTGGGAGTCACCGGGCTGGTGGACCGGATTCTCGAATCGAGGCAAACCAGCGATCCGCCGAGCAACGAGCTGAATCCGGCCGAGGTGCGCGCCCTGGACCGGCATCAGGCGCGGGACCTGCTCCTGTTGGCCGCCTGTTACGATCAGTCAACGGCCGAAACCAACAAGGGGCGCTGGCGGCGGCTCTCGCGCAAGGTGCGCTACCACGCGTGGCTGGCGCATTGGGATTTCGCGCTGGGCCTGGTTGGCACATCGTGCGCGGCGGGGCTGGTTGCGTACTCGCAGAATTGGCATTGGCTCGAAGCGCCGTGGATCTACCTGGCCGCGGCGGCCACCTGGCTGCCATGGTGGGCGCGTGTCGTCGGGCGATGGTGGCTGGCTGCGGGCGTGGTCCGCAACGTGCGCGTCGGCAAGCGCGCCACGCATCCCCTGCGGCGCATCCTGATGAAATTTCGCGCCGCCGACCTGGCCGGACAGCCGTTGCCCAGAAAGCAGCGGACCGACGACCGCTATGAGCTGTTGGCCAAATTCCAGGGCATTCTCAAAACGCTTGGCTTCCACGGGATCGTGGTGCTCGTGGATCGCGTCGACGAGCCGCATCTGATCAACGGCTCGGTCGAGCAGATGCGCACGCTTTTGTGGCCGATGCTGGACAACAAGTTTCTCAAGCATCCGGGGATCGGCTGCAAGCTGCTGTTTCCGATCGAGCTCGCCCAATACATCGACCGCGAAGACCGCGATTTTTATCAACGGGCCCGGCTCGACAAGCAGAATATGATTCCGTCGCTGGAGTGGACCGGCGAGGCGCTTTACGACGTGGCTACGGCGCGGATCAAGGCCTGCGCGGCGCCGGGCAGCTCGCCGGCGCTCGGCGACCTGTTCGATCCATCGATTTCCCAGCGGCGGCTGGTCGACGCGTTTCGCGGTTTGCGCGTGCCGCGGCATTTGTTCAAGTTCATGTACCGGCTGTTCGTCGCGCACTCGAACGCCTATACCGACGAGAATCCCTGCTGGACGATCTCCGGCGAACGATTCGAATCCGTGCTGGCGCTTTACAGCCGCGACCAGGACGCCTTCGACCGCGGGCTGCGCGCGGGCTGAGCGCGGGCTGAGCGCGGGCTGAGAGGACCAGTCGCGCCCCAGCGAGCGTGCATGCCGTGCTAGCGGCCGTGGCGAAGCGCGGTTCGTCTTGACCCTTGCCGATCTTCGTGCGAGACTCCCCGCCCGATTGCCCGGCGAAAGACGGTTGTCGGTCGGGCGAATCGGCCAACGTCGCTATTGGCCACGCAAGGAGGCACCCATGGACCAAGAAAGAATTCTGTTGGCCGCCGCGATTGGAGCGGCGCTCTTCGTCGGAGGATGCGGCCTGGGCGGCGGCAGTTCCACGCCCGCCGATGGGCGCGCCCCGGATGGCGTCATGGGCGAATTCCTCGAAGCCATTCGAAAGGGTGACGACAAAACGGCCTCGGCACTGCTCACGAAGCTAGCACGCCAGAAGACCGAAGAGATGGAAATGGTCGTGGCGCCGCCGGGAAGCGATACCGCGAGTTTCAAAGTCCTGGAGGCCGAGATCGAAGGCGATGAAGCTCAAGTCGGCACCGATTGGACCGACTTGGACGTCGACGGGCGGCCGCGCACCGACCGCATCGTGTGGATGCTGCGCAACGAAGCCGACGGCTGGCGGATCCACGGAATGGCGACGCGCGTGTTCGCGGATCTCAAGCCGATCGTCTTGAACTTCGAAGACCCGGCCGACATGCTGCGCAAGCAACGGCAAGCCGAGGAGGAAATCGCCCGTCGCGACTCCGAGATCGACGCGCCAGCAAAGGCCGCGTCCGGCAAGGACGATGCCACGGTTCGCTAGCAGCCCAGGCACCCTCAGAGTCATTATCCCGCACGCGTCCGCGCTCGACCGATCGTCAAAGAAGCCGGCGGCGAGCCGACGCGTGCCCACTTATTGTGGCGGCACGTGAAGTTTCCCGCGGCGACACGTCGAGCGAGGGGCATCGCTTGCCGAAAGCGCGGAATAACCGGCACATCGTGCGCATGCCGTGGCTGGCACGGGCCGTAGCGGGCCCAAGGCGGAATCACACAAGTCTTTAATTCGCAGCCGCTTAACGACGCGGCGAAGAGGGAGCCTGGAACGGACGTTCCGGCCTCCCTTTTTTTCTGCGCTAGCAGTTTGTGGACAGCACCGGATCCTAGTCTATGGTTGAGCATAATAACCGATGATGGCCACCCAAAATCCCGGTTCATCGCAGCGCACGCATATTATCCTGTTGCCGCTTGACAATAGGACCCACCGTGATAACTTAAGCAGCCTAGACTGTGCAGCCAGAATAATTTTTGTAACCAGCAAGGTTTACAACCAGCACTCCCGGTAGTGGGGCTACTGGCTGCCAGGTTCAGAGGCGCATCGAGGTGTCAACCCAGCCGCACCGCCGTCACGGTTGGGAACAGAACGTAGGACGGCAGTAGTGGATGTTTACGGACCCGTACGTTCCGGTATACCTGTAGGAGGGAATTCTGAGATGAATCGCACGTTAATTTTAGGGATCGCGATCTTCTTCGCGGTCGTCGGGCTTGCCTTGCTGGGAAGCGAAAAGACGGCGTCGGCGGGCCTGTTCAGTAATCATGGTTGTGGCGGATGCGATTGCGGCGGCGCCGCGGCGTGTGATGGCGGTTGTCACGCGGACTGCGGTGGTCACAAGCGTTGTCACGGTCGTTGCCATGGTCGCGAGCGTTGCCATGGTCGCGAGCGTTGCCATGGTCGCAAGCGTTGCCATGGTCGTTGCAATGGCTGCAACGGCGGTGGCCACGGTGGTTGCGGTGGAAGTGCCCCGGCGGCTCCCGCCGAGGCGGCTCCGCCGGCTCCGGCTGCTCCCGAAGCCCCGGCCCCCAGTGCCTAATACGGATTGCTTTAGGCGGATGATCCACGTCGGCTCACGCGGCGCGGATTCAAAAAATGTGACGAGTTGATTCGCGCTTTTGGATGAGCGTCGGCTCGGACAGAGTCATCAGCTTTGAAAGCCGGATCTCTAGCTTGAGATCCGGCTTTTTTTGTCGCATCATGACGATCGTTAGGTCGAAGCCGGGCCGCGGCCCGGCAGATCAAGCCGGCGGGCAGCGTGCGACGATGAGCTATGCATCCCGCCCGCGGCGGCCCGCGATCGTTTCCACCGCCAGCCCCCCGCGCTGCCTCCTGGAACATGCCGGCCAATCACGAACCGCAGCCGCCCGAGCCGCAATGGAGCCCCGAGACGCGCACTTGGGTCAGCCTGCTGCTGTTTGCGCACTTGTTCGCCCTGATCGTGGCGGTGACGACCTACACGCGTCCCAGCCTGCTCGAGGAACGCTTGCACGGTCTGTTTGAGCCGTATTTGCGGAATCTGCACCTGACGGCCTTTCCGGTCAGCTACCCGTTTGCCCGCTTTCACCTGACGCACGCCGATCCCGGCGATGTCGATTTTTCGGTCGAAGTCGACCTCCAGAAGTCGGACCGCTCGACGGAAACGGTGACGATACCGCGTCCGCTCCAGCCGCTGGTGCGATTTCGCCGCTATCAGGCCCTAGCCAACGCGTCCGGCACGCTGGTTTCCGCCGAATTCGGCGACGAGGCCATTGCCAGCATCCTGCCCAAGGCCATGGCCGCCTCGGTGTTGAAGCGGCACGAGGCGGGCGGCGGCGGCGTGCGGATTCGGGCCCACGGGCTGCCGGAAGTCGACGACATGGCCAATCTCGCGACGCTTGCGCAAGCGGCCCGCGAGAACGTTCGCAACGTCTACGAGGCCCAAGTGATCGTCAGCCCCTCGGGCGTGGAGCTATTGAGAAAGTCGTCCACGCTGGAAGCGGCGCCGGTCGAACGCGCGCCGCGGCGCCGCAGCCAGCCGCCGCGCAAAAGCGCCCCCAAGAATCCGGTCCGTTCCCAGCCATGATCAAACAAGTCACCCCGTATTTCGCGCGGCTGACGGAAGCCTTCGGCGCTGGCTGGACCCGATTCTGGTTCACGCCCAGCGACCCGGCCACCGTTTCGGCCATCCGGCTCGTCTGCGGGCTGGTCGTGGTTTATTTGCACGCCACGCTGTCGTTCGATTTGATCGAATTCTTCGGTCCCGACGGGCTGCTGCCGGTCGGCGACATCTTGCCGCTTGAGCGCTATACCTTTTCCTACTTGAACTATCTCTCGACGCCGGCCGAATTGTGGACGCTGCACCTGCTGGGACTGGTCGTGCTTGTGTTGTTTGCCGCCGGGTTCTGGACCCGGGCCACGTCCATCCTGGCTTGGGTCGTATTCCTGTCCGACGTAAACCGTGCACCGATGATCAGCGGGCCAACCGATTCGATCGCGGCCATGGTGATGTTGTATTTGTGCCTGGCCCCCTGCGGGCGGCGATTCTCGATCGACGCTTTGATTTTGGCCCGCAAAGGCACGACCCCGGCGATCCCGCCTTCGGAGCTTTCGACCGCCGCGACCATCGCCACCCGATTGATACAAGTGCACCTGGCAATGCTGGTCGCGATGATGGGTCTGTCGCAGCTCGGCGGCGAGGTGTGGTGGAACGGATTGGGCATGTGGTATCTGATCACGCGCGAACAATCGCGGCTGGTCGACTTCACCTGGCTGCACGGGTCACCGCTGGTGATCGACTTTTGGAGCCACGCGGTCGTATTGTTCGAGCTTGCATTTGCGCTGCTGATCTGGATTCCTCTGGCCCGGCCGCTGCTGCTGGCCTTTGGGCTGGTGATCTGGACTTCGCTGGCCCTGGTGACCGGCGACATCACGTTTGGCCTGATGCTGTGCGTCGCCAGCCTGGCTTTCGTGCCGCCGGCCGTAGTGCGCTCGCTGGTGGAGCGCTCAGGGCGGACGGCGCAAGGGGCGGCATAGCGCTGCCGAGCGGCCGCGCGGGTTCAGCGATACCTGGTGATTGCAAGCCTGTTGGCGGCCGCGCACAATAGCACGAGTCTCGCCGCCTCCCTGTCTTCATCCGAGGAGTTCCGTCCATGTCAACGCGGGATGATCGTCGCCGGTTTTTACGCCGCTTTTCGCTGTTGTCGGCCGGCGCCGGCGCGTTTGGCGCCGGATGGCCGCGGTCCATTGCACGAGCGATCGAACCGGTCGTCCGCGACGGCAAGAGCTTTTTCAAGTTCAGCCTGGCGGCCTACAGCTATCGCGATCTGTTGAACGCCAAGCCGCCCAAACAGAAGCTTTCGCTCGACGACTTCATCGCCGATTGCGCCACGATGCGGCTGGACGGCACCGAGCTGACCTCGTACTACTTTCCCGAGGAGCCGACGAGCGAGTATCTGCGGCATCTCAAGGAACTTTGCTTCCGGCTGGGGCTCGACATCTCAGGCACGGCCGTGGGCAACGACTTTTGTCATCCGCCGGGAGCAGAGCGCGACCGTGAAATCCGGCACGTCAAGCGGTGGGTCGACTACGCCGAGATTCTCGGCGCCCCGGTGATTCGCATTTTCTCGGGCCACCCGCATGGCACGAGCGAAGAGGAAGCGCACAAGCTGGCCGTCGAGGCCATCGAGGAGTGTTGCGCGTACTCGGGCGAGCACGGCGTGTTTCTGGCGCTTGAGAATCACGGCGGGCTGACGACCACGATCGACGGCATCATGGCGCTGGTGCGCGACGTCAAGAGTCCCTGGTTCGGCATCAACCTGGACACGGGCAACTTCCGCAGCTCGGACCCGTACGCCGACGTGGTCCGGCTGGCTCCCTACGCGATCAACGTGCAGGTGAAGGTCAGCGTCGCGCCGGCCGGGGGCCAGCGCCAGCACGCCGATTTCCGCCGCTTGGCGCGGATCATGGCCGACGCCGGATATCGCGGCTACATCGTGCTGGAGTTCGAAGAGAACGAAGACGCGCGCGAAGCGTGTCCGCGCTACGTGAACGAAATGCGCGAAGCCTTTACGCTTTAGCCGCGGGCGTTAAAAGCCCAGGCCCGTGTCGTCGCCGCTGTGGGGGTAACCGTAATAAAGGTAGGCCGGCGGCGGGAATTGTTCGGCGTAGCCGGGATACACCTGGCGGACGTGAACCTGCCCGTTGCGGTCGCGAAAGACGTAGTACTGGCTCATGCTGGCCCGCGTGTAGCGAGGGGGATATTGGACTCGCTGCCGCTTGTGCTGCTGAAAAAAGTCGCCGGCTTCGAGCTCGGCCGTGCAGGCCGCAAGCGCGCAACTCACCAGCAGAAGGCCCAACGCCCAACGTTTCATCGATGATTCTCCCCCGCCAGACAGCCTCGGGCCGCTCGGACTGAACCGCAAGTCGGGCCGCGACTGCGCGCGCCCCCGTTACGTGCATTATTTTCGGCCGGTCAACCGAGCACGTGCGAACCTTCCTGGCGGAAAACGCCAAGACCGCGGCGCTTGGCGGCCCGCTGGCATGACTATGCCGTCTTTACCGGACGCCGCCGTTCGTCGAGCCCCAAGCGCTTCATCTTCTTGTAGAGCGTCGTGCGGTTGATGCCCAGCACTTCGGCGGTGGCAAAACGGTTCCAATCGTTACTTTCGAGCATGTCCAGAATGATCTGCCGCTCGGGTCCTTCGAGGGCTTCCTTGAGCGTTCGACCGGCCGCCGATTCGACGCTCAAGGGACCAGCCGCCGCGACGGCGCGCGGCAGATCTTCCAGGCGGATCGTGTCCGACTTGCCCAAGAGCACGGCCCGTTCGATCACGTTTTGCAGCTCGCGGGCGTTGCCCGGCCACATGTAACGCTGCAGCGCCGCGATGGCTTCGTCGGAGAATCCCCGCACGGGCTTGCCGGATTCCTCGCATACTTCGTCGAGGAAGTGCCGGGCCAAAAGGGGAATGTCGGAGATGCGCTCTCGCAGGCAGGGAAGTTCGACGTTGATGACGTCGATGCGGTAGAAGAGGTCCTGCCGGAATCGGCCTTCGGCCACCAGGCGGGGCAGGTTTTCGTTGGTGGCCAGAATCACGCGCGTGTCGACGCTGTGGGTTTTGTTGCCGCCGACCGGCTCGAACTGAAACTCCTGCAGCACGCGCAGCAGCTTCACCTGCAGATTGGGACTGGCCGTGCCGATTTCGTCGAGAAAGATCGTGCCGGCGTCGGCTTGCAGGAATTT
>JBBDNV010000096.1:0-23353 GCA_040877415.1 Pirellulales bacterium | reverse complement strand
CCGGTCGTGCGGACGATGATACGTGCAACGAAAAGTGCGACGGCGCCTAGCTGATCGCGCGCTCGATGTTGGCCGCGGGGTCAAAGGTCACTCGGCGGGGCAAGGCCGGTGGACGGCGACCCGGAAGCGACAAACACTCGGGAGATCGCAACACAATAACACGGTTCTAATCGCTGTGACTGATGCAGCCCCCGTGCTGCCAGCTCTCCCAGGAGGGGTGAGGAGATGAAAACAAGTAAGTATTGGTTGAGCGCGCTGGCCGCCGCGCTGGGCTGTGCCCTCGGCATGCCTAGTTTCGGCGACGAGACGAACGACGAATCGTACCAGAGCCAACCGGTGTTTCGCCCAGCGCTCGTTCAGCAGCAGGTTCCCACGAGCCGGTGGGATGCCCAGGAGCCGGTGGAAACGCCGGAGCAAGACGCTATTGCACCGTCGGCCCCGGGCACGTGCGTCTGCTCGGAGCCCTGCGACTTTGGCCTGCAGCTCGTTGCCGGCGCCGAGGCAACCTTTTTGTGGCCGCAGTTGAGCCGCACGTATTTGGAAACCGCGTTCGTCAACGGGCTGGGCCCGGTGGACATTATTAATGACAGCGCGCTCGGTTCGGCCGACGGCGCCCTGCTCGTTGGTCCCCGTTTGACGTTGGGTGTCCAAGGCGACTGTTGGGGACTAGTGGGCCGGTACTGGAACTCGGCCACGTGGGCCAGCGGCTTCACGCCCGCCGCGCCGGACTCCGCGCAAAGCGGCGTCATCCTGTTCGACACGTTTCGGGCTTACACACTCGATCTCGAAGTGCAGCGGCGCTTTTGCTGGCGCAACTGGGACGCGTTCGGTTTCTTCGGGGTGCGCCATGCGTCGGTCAACAACGACCGCAACCTGTGGATCCAGAATTCGTTCGGCAGCGACCTTATCGAGGCCTCGGCCTATGCGGGGCAGCAATACAATGGCACGGGCATCACATTCGGCTTCTTTGGGCTGCGGCCATTGTTCTGTGACGGCGGCGCGCTGAAAGCATATTTCACCCATCGCTACTCGATCCTGTGGGGTAATGGCCTCGCGGCAGTGCAGACGCGCGCCATGGCCGCCAACACCATCGCCTTTGCCCAGAGTACCGACGGCGCCCTTGCCATAGGGGACGGCGATTTGTTCCTCGTGGAACTGGGTTTCGGGCTGCAATGGGAGTCGTGCCTGAAATGTCTGCCGGGCCGAGTGTTTCTTCGCACGGGCGTGGAGTGGCAGTATTGGGATACGAATACAGGCGTGCTCGCCGGTTCGTTGTCGTTCGCCGACGTGATCACGGCCAGCAGTGCGGCGTTTACCGAAACGGGCGAACTGCTGTTCGACCTGGTCGGTTTCACCTTCGGCGCCGGCATCACGTACTAAGGCGGATCGCGGCGCGGGGGTGAAAAACGAACGGCCCCTGTCGCCCGGGAATTCGACGGCAGCATCGTGTTGCTGATTGATCACGGTGGGAGGCGTCCCCCAGCGATGTGCCGCGCGATTCCAATCAGGCGCCCTAGAAGGGCGAATGGTTGAACTGGAAGGTGCCGCCGAAGCTGAGACTGCTGCCGAGGGCCGACGAGCCCTGGCTGCCGAGCCACGAGGAACCAGCGAAGTAATTGTTGCTCGATGTTTGGCCTCCCCAGGTGGCGATGCTTCCGCCCCACACGCCAGCGGAAGTGAACTTGCCGCGAACGGCCATGCCGTCGCGATCCGGCAACACTTGCATCGTACCCAGACCCATGCTGTCCAGGATCGCCTTGGAAACGGTCACGTCGTCGGCCGATGCCGTGGCTGCAAACAACAACAAGCACGTGCAAGCAATCGCCAAGGTCTTCATAGCTATTCCTCGTGGAAGTAAATCGCGGTAGCGATGTGAAAGGATCGAGTTGTCGATTTGGAATTTCAGGTTGTACTCTTGAGAGTACTGACCCTGCGCCTGAGCTCCGGCACAGGGCCAGTATCTTTGTTTGGCGCGCCTCTTGGGCTGAATTGGCCCGAGCGGCGCGTCTTCATGTTACTTGGCCCGTTTACTCACGTTAACACCTTACATCGCCGACGCGCTGGCGCCGCCACCGGCAAAACCGCCAGCCGCGTGCACCGAGAGCGAGAAGCCCGTCGGATCGGCGAGGAAGAGGACCTCGACCTGGCCGGCGAAGCTAAAGCTCTGACCCTGTGCTGATGCACCGACGGGTCCGAGCCACTCCGCCCCAGCGGCATACTCGTTATGCGACAGCTGGAGTCCGTTAACGGTGAGCCAAGACGCCACACTTCCGCCCGAAACGGTTGCGAACACAGCTTTACCGCGGACGGCCAAACCGTCCGTGTCGGACATCGATTGCATGCCGCCGAGCCCCATGTTATTGAGGGTCGACTTGGAGACTGCCAGTTCACCGGCAGAAGCCGTCGCAGCAAGCAACATCAAAGCAGCACAAACAAAAGCAAGGGTCTTCATGTCTGTCTCCTCCTGAAAAAGGAACCTAGGTACCACAGTGCCATCATCCTGTTCCGAGACCTCGAACCTATGTAAATACTGGCCCTGCAAGCCGGAGCTCCGGCTTGCAAGGCCAGTCGACTCATACAAGTTGAGTAACCGAAGTTACCCTGGTACCTAGGAACTAATCCAGACGCTACATGGCAGACGCGCTGGCGCCGCCGCCGGCAATACCGCCAGCCGCGTACACCTGCAAGGCAAAGCCGGTCGGATCCGCGGCATACAGGATCTCGATCTGGCCGGCAAAGCTCAGGCTCTGACCTTGCGCTGAGGCACCCACTGGGCCGAGCCACGAGGCTCCGGCTTCGTAGTTGTTCGTCGCGTGCTGGGAGCCGTTGGCGCTAAACCAATTCGCCTGGCTGCCGCCCCAAACCGCGGCCGTAACACCCATGCCTCGGACAGCCATACCGTCCGTATCCGACATCAGCTGCATGCTGCTCAGACCCATGCTGCCCAGGGTCGACTTCGAAACGGCCAGATCGCCGGCCGAAGCCGTGGCAGCAAACAACATCAAAACAGCACAAGCAATCGCAAAGTTCTTCATTACTATGTCCTCGTGAAGTGGAATCACTGTAGTATGACACCCCCAGACGGGGTGGCATGTCAAGGACACGCTCCCGTTCCCGGGGACCAATCTTTCGCGCTCTCGGAAGTCAAACGTCCGAAAATCGCGCGAATCGAAACTGATGCTGCGCAGCAATCAATCGAGAGGCTAGGGTAATTAGGATGCTGGCACGTGTCAACAGTCTAGTCATGAATATTTTCTCCACTCAACGCAGATACCCAGAAACAGGCGAATTTTACCCACGTACTTTACGCATTTTCTGTCAGCTCACTTCCGTTTCCAAATCAGATACTTGCCCCTGGCGTTCGTGGATATGGCCCCACTAGACCTAGAAAATGCCGGCCTTATTCGGGGGGTGGATAGCCGACGGCGAAAAAAAATGACCCTGCCGCCGTGGACGGCGACAGGGCCAGGTAGTCAACCGGAAGTTTCACGCGGATCGGTCAAGCTTAGTGCGCCGATGCCCAGGCGCTGCCACCGGCAATCGCGCCAAGCACTTGGACGCTAAGGGCCGAGCCCGTCGGGTCCTGCGCGTAGATCGCCTCGACCACGCCCGCAAAACTCAAGCTGTTGCCGAGGGCGGTCGAGTCCTTGTTCACCCATTGGGCTCCCGCCTCGTAGTTATTGGAGGCGGCGCTGCCCTGCCAAAGCGCGGTGCTGCCACCCCAAACGCCGGCGAAAGTACCCTTGCCGCGGATCGCCATGCCATCGGCGTCCGAAAGCGACTGCATGCCGCTCAGACCCATGTTACCGAGCGTCGACTTCGAAATGGGCTCGGCGGCAGTGGCCGTCGAGACACAGGCCAACAAAACCAGTGCACAACTGGCAATTAACACGTTCTTCATCACGGTGTCCTCATTAAACTGGGAATCAATGTGGAAATTGACGCCCCAACGGCTGTGCGCTGGCAAAGCCCTAGGGCTCGTCTGTCAGTGGAATGGGTTGATGCTGCGCAGCGATCAAGGCCCAACCGGAAATGTCATCCTAATTACCGCAAATTAACATGTCAACTACCTATTTCATCTAATCTATCTATTTTATCTATCTTCACACTGCCAAAGGACTTACCGCCCATGCTTTTTCTGGCGGTTTTCCATCGTTTCCCTGGCAGCGGGCAATCTCTGCCGCCTGACGCCGCGATCGGGCTAAGATGGCGGGCACTGCGAGAAGAGTCGCGCGCGTATCGCAGATGCATTACCTAAAGGACAAAGTCCACGTGCCAATGCCTGAACGATCAGTCCCGCCTGCGGCTTGGACGATGCACAGTCCGCCGGGCGCGGAAACCATGCTCAACGGGCAGCCGTATTTGTATTTCGCCGGCACGGGATACCTTGGTTTGCAGGGGCATCCTCTGCTGGTTCAAGCCGCCGCGCAGGCGGCCATGCAATTCGGCGTTCATACGGCGACCAGCCGCAGCGGCTTTGGCACTTGCCCGCCAGTGCTTGAAGTCGAGCGGCGCGCGGCGGAGTTATTGTCCACCGAAGCGGCCTGTTACCTGGTCAGCGGCTATGCCGGCAACTTCGCCGTCTGCGCTGCGATCTCGGAGCACGTTGATCTGGCGCTACTCGACGAATCGGCGCACGACTGTCTGCGAGAAGCGATGCGCTGGCTCGACGGTTTGAAGGGCGGACCGCTCTATTTTCGCCACCGCGACGCGGGGCATGTCGCCGAACTGCTGGCGGCGAACCTTGAGCCGGGTTGGCGCGCGCTCGTGATGACCGACGGCGTGTTTCCCACCAGCGGGCACCTCGCCCCGCTGGCCGATTATCTTTCGATCCTCGATCGCTACGAGGGTTCGATGCTGCTGGTCGACGACGCGCACGGTCTGGCCGTGCTGGGCGATTGTGGCCGCGGCAGTCTCGAGTTGGCGGGAATCGCACCCGGCCGAATCAACCGGCTCGACGACGAGACCGACGGCGGCGCGCATGTGTTCCACAGCACGACTCTGAGCAAGGCTGTGGGAGGGCACGGCGGCGCGATCGCTGGCTCGCGCACGTTTCTGGACGGCGTGTGTCGCGCAAGCGGTTGGTTACGAGCAGCCAGCGCCCCGGCGGCCCCGGTTGCCGCGGCAACCGCCAAAGGGCTTGAAATCGTGCAGGGCGACCCCGGCCTGCGCCGGCAATTGGCCGCGAACACGCGCGCGATGCGGTCGGGGCTGCGGAGCCTCGGACTGGATGTCGCCGAATCGCCGTCGCCGATCGTAGGCGTTTCGCTCGCATCGGCCGATTTGATGCAAGCCGTTCAACATAAGCTCGCGGCCGAGGGCATCGTGATCGCGTATGCGCGCGACTATGCAGGCGCCGGGCCGCTTGGTATGCTGCGAATCGCCGTTTTTGCCACGCACACGCCGGAAATGATCGATCGGTTGGTCGAAGCTTTGCGGCGCGCGATTTAAGTGGCCGGCCGTGCGGTGGCGCCTCGGTTACAGCTTGAGATCCGCGAACCATGAGACTTTCTGCGCCACCTTCGGTGGGTTCCACGCGAGCTCGCATGGGCGTTGCAGCGATCGCCGCGGCGATGCTTTTGGCCGCTTGGGCCAGCGCGCGGGCCGCCGGTCCGATCGATTACGAGCCGGCTAAGGAGTGCTTCGCCCGGGCCGCGGCCGCCGAACTGGAGCGGGGCATCCTGCCGGGGTTTTCGATCGCTTGGGTTGTCGACGGAGAGATTGTTCACGCCGCAGGATTCGGCCAGGCCGATTGGCAACGGGGCGTGCCGGCAACCACCGAGACGATCTATCGCGCCGGCTCGATCTCCAAAATGTTTAGCGCGGTCGGCGCCGTGCAGTTGGCCGAAAAAGGCTTGCTGGATCTCGACGCTCCGATTCAACAAGCCTTGCCCGATTTTTCGATCGAAGTGCCCTTCGAGCGGGCCGCGCCGATCACGATTCGCCAATTGCTTTGCCACCGCTCGGGGATGATCCGCGAGGCGCCCCTTGGCGGCTATCTCGATTCGGGCCAACCGACCGTCGAGGCCACGCTGCAGAGCGTCGCCGCGTGTGCGCTCGTGAATCCGCCGAATACGAAAACCCGCTATTCGAACGTCGGCCCGACGATCGTCGGCCGGGCGGTGGAAGTGCAATCCGGTTTGTCGTTCGCTGAATACCAGGGGCGAAACGTGCTGGGTCCGTTGGGAATGACCAGCTCGGCCTGGGCCATGAACGCCTCGCTTCGGCCGCGTCTGGCCAAAGGGCGGATGCGGATCGCCCGCGGCGACGGCGGCTACGATTTCGAAGTGGCGCCCGAGTTCGAGCTGGGCACAATCCCGGCCGGCAATCTCTACACCACGGCACGCGACCTGGCCCGTTTTGCGGCCTTCCTGATGAGCGGGGAAGAGTCCGGCGAGCTCGTGCCGCCGCTCGTGAATCCAGCGTCGCTGGAAATGATGTACACGCCACAGTTGATCGACGAATCGACCGGGTTCGGACTGGGCTTCTATGTCGGCGAACACGGCGGTCACAAGACGGTGCGGCACAATGGCGCGGTTTACGGCTTTTCGAGCAGCCTGGTCGTTCTGCCGGCGGAAAGGATCGGCGTCGTCGTGCTATCGAACTGCGACATTGCCAGCGGTCGGGTCATGCCGCTCGTGGATCTGGCCCTCGATCTGCTGCTCAAAACGGTGCGCAGCGAGACGATGCCCGAGGCGCCGAAAACGATCGAGCTACCGAGCGAAGAGCTTGCGCGGTTTGCCGGCGAGTATGAATCGACCAGTTTTTGGGCGCGTCTGGAGGTCGACGGCAACGAGCTGGTCGGCGAATTGTCGGGCCAGCCGATTCGACTGACGCCGACTGCGCCCCGGAAGCTTCTGGCCAACGGGCGGATCATGTATCGCAGTCCATTCGAGTTCGAGCGGAATGAAGATGGCAGCGTGAATGTTTTTATCGCGGCGGGGCAACGGTTCGACCGCGTTGATAAGTCGAAGACTCCCCGGGCCCCCGAGGCCTGGAACGCGTGGGTGGGCAAATACGGACCGCCCTTCATTCCGCTCGTGATTTCGATTCGACACGGCCATTTGTATGCGACCGTCGAAAACGAGTACGACTACCGCTTGACGCCGCTCAACCGCGTCACGTTCATGCTGCCGCCGGGCATGTACGCCGACGAACAGATTGTGTTTCAGACCGACGACGGCGGCAAGGTTTTGGGCGCGGTGATGGCCAACCAGTACCTGCCGCGCCGTGCGCAGTAGCTCGCCCGTGCGGACGCGTTTGCATGTACACCCTGATCAAGCCCGACGACACCTGGCTGTTATGGACCGTGATCGTCGTGGGCGTGGCGGCCAGCATCTGGCTCGAGCAAACCTTCGCTTGGGCCGCCAAGCTCAGCGGGCCCGTGCTGGCCTTGTGCATCGCCATGGTGCTGGCCAATTCCCGGGTGATGCCGCCAGAAGCGCCGGTTTACGAAGTGATCATGGGTCAGCTCGTGCCGCTGGCGTTGCCGCTCCTGCTGTTTCGGGCCAACGTGGTGCACATCGTGCGGTCGACGGGCTGGCTGTTCGTGGCGTTTCACCTGGCGTCACTCGGCACGGTCGTGGGGGCGCTGGTGGCCGCGGCTGTGCTGCACGAGCGGGTTGCCAATGCGGCGCCGGTCGCGGCCATCATGACCGCCAGCTATATCGGCGGAGCCGTCAACTTCATCGCCGTGGCCCGTTCATACGAAGTCACGAGCAACGAGACAGGGCCCTTGCTCGTGGCCGACAACTTCATCATGGCCGGCATGTTCATCGTGCTGATCCTGATCTGCCGAAGCAAGTGGGCCCGTCGCTGGTATCCGCACCCGCACACGGCAGACGCGGTCGACAGCCGCGCGCTGGCGGCCGAGCATTGGCGGCGCAAAGAGATCGCGCTGTTGGATATCGCGGCCGCAATGGCCGTGGCAGTGACGATCGTGGCCGCCGCGGGCCTGACGGCGGACCTGGTGCAAACGGCTTTTGAGCGGGGCGGCCGGGACGCTACGGCGATCGCGGAGGTGGCCGGCAACCGCTTCGTGCACATTACGGCCTGGTCGACGCTCGTGGCCAGCGTGTTTCATCGGTTGCTCGAGCGGATTCACGGCGCCGAGGAGATGGGAGCCTATCTCTTGTACGTGTTCCTGTTCGTTATCGGCTTGCCGGCCGACTTGTGGACCGTGCTGACGAAAGTGCCCATCATGTTCGTGTTCTGCCTCGTGATCGCGGTTGTGAACTTAGCCTTTGCGCTCGTGGGCGGACGCCTGCTGGGGCTGAACCTCGAAGACATAGCCCTGGCAGTCAACGCCTCGCTCGGCGGCCCGCCTTCGGCGGCGGCGATGGCCATTTCGATGGGCTGGTCGAAGCTGGTGCTGCCGGCTTTGCTCGTAGGCATTTGGGGTTACACGATCGGCACGGCCGTCGGCCTGGCCGTGGGTGAACTGCTTTCGGCCTGGCTGTGAGGGAGAGGGGAGAAGGATGAAGGCAGAAGGAAAGACCGTTTAGCCCGGAGCCAACGGCGACGGCCAAAAAAAGGCAGTGCAGGTGGCCTATTTTCGATTTTCAGAATTAGGCCATTTGACCTGGAATTGGGCGGGGAGTTTTTCATAGCTATACTGCGTGCGCGCGAAGGGCCGCGCGGTTTCGTCGGAAGCGACCATTCTTGCTCGATTTAGAGTAGTTCGCGGCGCCCATTTCCAACGCACCCCCCGACGTGAAGTATTCCGGGCCAGTTTAAGAATCCGCCACCCTATCATTAATCAGATTTTCGCGTGCGATGCAAACGCGTTTTCGGCCGCGCGTTTTTGCCCTTTTCCTGCAACCCTGCGGCCTGTTGACGAACGATGAATCAGCACCGTGTCCCGAGGTGACAATCGAGCTGTTTGTTCCTGTCGATCTTGTCCAAAGAAAACACGGGGAGAACAGACAGGATGAACAGGATGAACAGGATTCAAGGGTTCCCGTCGGAGAGCACAAATACTGGGTCGAGCTGTTTGTTCCTGCGGCTTTCCAATCATCCTGTCGATCCTGTCCATCCTGTCCAGAAAAGTCGCGAGAAGTAGACAGGATGAACAGGATTCAACCCGTAGGTCAGGGCTCGCCCTGACAATGACATGCACAGGGCCCGCGGATCGCCGAACGATCGGCTATAATTCGCCCGAATGTCTCAACCACTGGTCGTGCGAGGAATCGCGATGGCGGCGCCGGAAAGCGTAAGGAAACTGGTCGAGCGTTTTCGGGACAACCTCGAGTCGTATCAGTCCGCGCACTTCAACGAGGCGCAGCTCCGCCAGGAATTCTTGAACCCCTTTTTCAAGGCGCTGGGCTGGGACGTCGACAACGAGCAAGGGCACGCCGAGGCCTACAAGGACGTCATTCACGAAGACGCCATCAAGATCGGCACGGAATCGAAGGCGCCCGACTACTGCTTTCGCATCGGCGGGCGCCGCGTCTTCTTTCTGGAAGCGAAAAAGCCGGCCGTCAACGTGGGCCAGGACGTGAGCGCCGCCTACCAGCTTCGCCGCTACGCCTGGAGCGCTAAGCTGCCGCTTTCGATTCTGACTGACTTCGAGGAATTCGCCGTCTACGATTGCCGCATCAAGCCCGACAAGAGCGACAAGCCGGCCGTGGCCCGCACGATGTTCCTCTCCTTCGAGGAGTACCTCGACAAGTGGGACGAGATCGCCGGCATTTTCTCGCGCGAGGCGGTGCTCAAGGGCTCGTTCGATAAATACGCCGAGGGTACGAAGCTCAAGCGCGGCACGGCCGAAGTCGACGCGGCGTTTTTGCGCGAAATCGAATCGTGGCGCGAGTCGCTGGCGCGGAACTTTGCGCTGCGCAACAACGATCTCAGCCAGCGCGATCTCAACTTTGCCGTCCAACGGACGATCGACCGCATCGTGTTCTTGCGGATGTGCGAGGACCGCGGCATCGAGCCCTACGGGCAGCTTGGCGGAATTGCCAACGGCGAGCAACTCTACCGGCGGCTGTGCCAACTCTTCGATCGGGCCGACGAGCGCTACAACTCGGGCCTGTTTCATTTCCAGCCCGAGAAGGACCGCGCCGAGCCGCCCGACGAACTGACGCAGTCGCTAGCGCTCGACGACAAGCCGCTCAAGGAAATCCTGCGAGCGCTTTACTACCCCGACAGCCCCTACGAGTTTTCCGTCCTGCCGGCCGAAATCCTGGGGCAGGTGTACGAGCAGTTTTTGGGCAAGGTGATCCGCCTGACCGCGGGCCACCAGGCCAAAATCGAAGACAAGCCCGAGGTCAAGAAAGCCGGCGGCGTTTATTACACGCCGGCCTACATCGTCGATTACATCGTCAAGAACACGGTCGGTAAGCTGGTCGAGAAAAAAGCGCCCAAGGACGTGGCCAAACTGCGCGTGCTCGATCCGGCCTGCGGTTCCGGTTCATTCCTGGTTGGTGCCTACCAGTTTCTGCTCGACTGGCACCGTGACTGGTATCTGCAAGACGGCCCCGCGAAGCACAAGAAAGAAATCTATCAGGGCCGCGGCGGCCAATGGTTTTTGACGACGGCCGAAAAGAAGCGGATTCTCTTAAGCAACATCTACGGCGTCGACATCGACAGCCAAGCCGTGGAAGTGACTAAGCTATCGCTCTTGCTCAAAGTCCTGGAAAACGAAAACCACGAGAACCTTGAGAACCAGCTCCGCCTGCTCCACGAGCGCGCCCTCCCCGACCTCGGCCACAACATCAAGTGCGGCAACTCGCTGATTGGGCCGGATTTCTACAATGGGCAGCAGATGAGCCTGTTAGATGACGAGGAGCAGTACCGCATCAATGTCTTCGACTGGAAGGCCGAGTTCCCGGCCATTTTCAAAGGCAAAGATGGCGGGTTCGACGCGGTGATTGGGAATCCGCCGTACGGCGCAGCAGTTACAGCCGAAGAGATTGCATATCTGCGCAATACGTACGAGACGCCCGCGAATTCGCTTGATACATTTCTGCTCTTTGCCGAACGATCCCACGACTTGCTTCGTCCGCAAGGTGTTCTTGGACTGATCATCCCTTCTGGTTGGACTTCAAGTCCATCGGCGCGCCCGCTTCGCGAACTATTTTTGGAAAACTACAGGCCGCTAACGTTCGTTTCCCTGCCATTCGACGTTTTCTCGGGCGCATACATTGACACCGTCATTGTCACGGCGCAACGGCGTGCTTCTGGAGCCGAACAAAAAAACGATGTGGTTGATCTTTACGTTTTTCCACAACGATTCAAGATCTTTACGCAAGAAGATTTTGAGCCGTTTCACAAGACTGGCAACTACAGATCTTGGCTGGAAAGCAAAGACTTGGAGTTTCTTGTCACGTGCTCGTCGCAAGAAGCGATTGTATTGAACAAAGTGCGAAATGCTCGCTACACGCTGGACCATTTTGTGTTGGTCAAGAGGGGCATCGAAACCTTTAAGCCACAGACCGACCGCCGTGCGTTTAGTGAACCGGCCTTGGCCTTTAGTGGCATACTCCGGAGGTACGTTCTAAAGCACGGTGAGAGAGCTTTCGTTTCCTATGACGAAGGAATTCGGAAACATAAGCCGTGGGCGTTTTTTTCTGATGAAAGGATACTGATACGTCAAGTCCTCAGTCGACGCTATCGACTTCAAGCAACATTCATCTCGGATTCGTTCTTGACCAACCAGTCTGTTCAAAGCCTGCTCCGTCGCGAGAATGTTGAACCAAAGTACTCGTTGCAGTTTCTCCTCGGCTTATTGAACAGTCGACTACTGTCGTGGTACTTTCGGAATGTCAACAGCGTGGCACGACGTGATGACTTCCCGAAAATCATTATTAAGCAGACCAGGGAGCTACCAATTTGCGGGCCTGATATTTCGAGGTCCTCTGGGAAGCGACAGCACGATGGCATGGTTGGGCTTGTCTCCAAAATGTTGCAGGTAAAGGAACAACTCTATTCAGCTCGATCACCGGATGAGAAAATGCGCTGTCAGCGGCAAATTGGCGCGATCGACGCGCAGATCGACCAGCTCGTCTACGAGCTCTACGGCCTCACGGACGACGAAATCCGGCTGGTTGAGGCAGGGACGGAAAAGTAGCACGCACACGCCTGTGTGTCGTAGGCTTTGTCGTAAGCGCGGCGGACGGCAGAGCGTGCCTGCTAGGGCCTGGCGGACGACGAAACCGGACTGGTCGAGGAGGCCACGGGTGAGGTCTACGTCCTGGTGCGACGTGCTATAATGTTGAGAATCCTCCGCGTCCGGAGCGGAAAGCGGCTTTTGTACGGGGCATCGTGACGATCTTGCGTTGCCAACAGCGGCGGCGCCCGGATGGAATGCGTATGAAAGACGTCAAAGTTATCATCGAAAAGCATGCGGACGGCTATGTGGCCTATCCCGTGGGCCTGAAAGGGGTCGTCGTCGGGCAGGGAGACACCTATGAGGAGGCGCTATCGGACGTAAAATCGGCCATCCGCTTCCACATCGACACGTTCGGACCCGATGAACTGGATCTCGACTCCCCCGTATTGGAGGTGTTCGTGGCCGAAGCGGGGGTTGATGCCTGATGCTGCGGGAAAAACAGCCATGAGTGTGAAAGAAACTCTGGAAAAAGTGCTCGATGAACTGCCGGAAGAGCGCTTGCGCGAGGTTCTGCACTTCGCGGAGTTCTTGAATTGGCGGGAAGAGCGCGAGGCATGGCGGCAATTCGGCCAGCCTCAGTTGGCGCGAGCTTACGGGCCGGATGAGCCGGAGTATACACTTGCGGACCTCAAGCCGGAGCGCAAGCCTTGAGCCCCGGAGATGTGGTCCTCATACCGCTGCCCCAACTTGGCGGCACCGCAGCGAAGCTGCGTCCCGCTCTTCTCCTGGACGACCTGCCCGGACCTTACCAGAACCTGCTCCTTTGTGGGATCAGCACGCAGCTTCAGCACCTTCAGGCCAACTGGGATGAACTGGTCCAGGCGAGCGACGCCGATTTCGCCTCCAGCGGTTTGCATCGCGTCTCCGTGATCCGGCTGAGCTACCTGTATTCAGCGGATCTCGACGAAATCGCCGGCGCGATCGGGAGCATTGACCCTTCCCGCCTCCGGCGGCTCCGCCAGCGATTGTCGGATCATTTGAAGCTATGAAATGCGCGATTTCGCGGCAGATCGATCAGCTCGTGAACGAGCTCTACGGCCTCTCGGACGACGAGAGCCGGCTGGTTGAGGAAGGGACGGCAAAGTAGCGGGCACACGCCTGTGTGTCGTAGGCTTTGTCGCAAGCGCGGCGGACGGCAGAGCGTGCCTGCTAGGGCCTGGCGGACGACGAAATCCGACTGGTCGAGGAGGCCACGGGTGAGGTCTACGTCCTGGTGCGACGTGCTATAATGTTGAGAATCCTCCGCGTCCGGAGCGGAAAGCGGCTTTTGTACGGGGCATCGTGACGATCTTGCGTTGCCAACAGC
This sequence comes from Pirellulales bacterium, assembly GCA_040877415.1. Lineage (GTDB taxonomy): Bacteria > Planctomycetota > Planctomycetia > Pirellulales > PALSA-1355 > JBBDNV01. The sequence goes on along the minus strand of JBBDNV010000096.1, from coordinate 9,935 downwards.
GGCGGCGCCCGGATGGAATGCGTATGAAAGACGTCAAAGTTATCATCGAAAAGCATGCGGACGGCTATGTGGCCTATCCCGTGGGCCTGAAAGGGGTCGTCGTCGGGCAGGGAGACACCTATGAGGAGGCGCTATCGGACGTAAAATCGGCCATCCGCTTCCACATCGACACGTTCGGACCCGATGAACTGGATCTCGACTCCCCCGTATTGGAGGTGTTCGTGGCCGAAGCGGGGGTTGATGCCTGATGCCGAGATTTCCCGTCGACGCTCCAAAGAGACGGGTCATCAAGGCACTTGAGCGACTGGGATTCCGCCTGGTCCGCGAGGCAGAACACATCGCCATGCTCCGTGAGAACTCCGACGGAACGCGCACGCCTTTGACGATGCCCAATCACCATCGCCTCAAAGGATCGACCTTGCGGACCCTGTGTCGGCAATCCGGTATTTCCCGTGACGATTTTCTGGACGCTTACAAACAGTAAGCTGGTCGAGAAGTATCATCTCACGTTGGAGGACAAAGGCTCATGAAGGACTACCACATCAATATCTTCTACAGCGAAGAAGACGGCGGTTACATCGCGGATATCCCCGATCTGGCGGCATGCTCGGCGTTTGGCGCCACGCCGGAAGAAGCGCTCAAACAGGTCGAAATCGCCAAGAGCGCATGGATCGAATCGGCAAAACAGGCCGGCAAACCAATTCCAATCCCGAGATATCGACCCGTGATCTACGAAGTCAACGGATGACGGCCAGTTGACGACGGTGCATGATAAGACGGCAATCACGCGACCGATCAGGCACGCTGCTGTGTGCCGTAGGCTTTGTCGCAAGCGCGGCGTACGGCACGGCGGAGCGTGCCTGCGACGGAATATCGGCATGTAGTACGGCGCCGGCAATTTCAGTCCGCGAGAGGTAGGAAGCAAGGATTTCAGGGCAAGCCCTGACCTACCGGGCTGTTCATCCTGTCCAAAGAAAACACGGGGAGAACAGACAGGATTAACAGGATTAACAGGATTCAAGGGTTCCCGTCGGACGGCAAGAATGCTGGGTCGAGCTGTTTGTTCCTGTCGATCCTGTTCATCCTGTCGAAGAAGACACGGGGAGAACAGACAGGATGAACAGGATGAACAGGATTCAACGGACGGCACGGCGGAGCGTGCCGGCTACGGCTTAATGCCGCGGGGGCTTGGCCAAGATCGCCCGCCCGGCGGCGACTGACTCAGGTGCACCGACGACGACCACTTTCCGAGGCCCGGGTGGGCCACGACCCGGCCAATTTCGCCCCACGAGGAGACACGACATGGCCCGCACACGCTCGAAATGCTCGCTCGTCGCCTGCCTGGCGGCCATGATTGCGGCCCTAGCGGCGCTGGTGGTCAAGGTGGCGCGCGCCGCGGAGCCATCCGGCGGCCGGACCCGCGCCGTTCTGCTGCGCGAGCTGGCAGAGCTCGAACGGGCGCATCGCCAGGATCCCAAGGACGACGACGTCCGGCTGGATTACGCACGCGCGCTCTATCAGTCGGGCGAATTTCGCAAGGCCCTGGATGCCGTGCTGCCGCCGGCCAAAGGTCCGGCGCCGCGCCGCGAGGCGCTCGCGCTTGCCGGGCGGCTGGCGTATTTGATCGGCCGCTATGATCTGGCGGCAAAGACCTTCGAGCAACTCATCGACGCCGGATCGGGCAAACCGTCCGCGCAGCTCGGCGACAAAGTGAATCTGGCGATGGTGTATTACCAGACCAATCGGTTCGACAAGATCAAGGAGATTGCATTTCCCGCGTCGGTACGGCTGCCGAATTTCGAATTGGTGAAGAGTTTTGACCAGGCTCCCTACCAGCTTTCGTGGGCCGGCGAAGAGCGGGTCGCACGCGTGCCGTTTCTCATCAGCGATCCCCTGCCCTTGCTTTCGGTCGAGTTCAACGGCAAGCCGGTCACGGTCATCTTCGATACCGGCGCCGACGTGTTCATCCTCGATCCGGAGATTGCCGCGGAGCTGAACATCAAGGCGGTGGCCACGGCCAAGGGGGCGTTCGGCGGCGGCAAGCTGGCCGAATTCGCGTTCGCCAAGGTCGATACCGTCCGCGTGGGGGAGGTCACCATCAAACAGGTGCCGATCATGACCCTGCCCACCAAGCGATTCTCGGTTGGCTTTGAGGGCGGCAAGTACACGATCGGCGGCTTCATCGGCACGGCCGCCCTGCGGCAGTTTCTGGCTACGGTCGACTACGAGCACGCGCAAATGATCTTGCGCGAGCGGAGCGAGGCGGGTCGAAAACAACTGCGGAAGGATCTCGACGGCAAAGATGTCGTCGAGGTGCCCTTCGCGCTCGAATCGACGCACATGATGATGGCCCGCGGCAGCCTGAATGACCGCGATGGGCTGACGTTTTTTGTCGACTCGGGGCTAGCGAGCGAGGGGGCGGCAAGCGCGCCGCGGCAGACGCTCCAGTACGCCGGCATCGCGATCCCGGAAACGCGCCCGCCCGAGGGTCCCGGCGGCGGCGGTGGGGCCTGGGCGAGCGGGGTGTTTCCGATCAAGAAACTGGCACTCGGCGAACTGGTGCAGACCGATCTTTTGGGGGAGTTCGGCGCGCGGACGCCGGCCACTTATTGGGAACACGGTTTCATTCAAGACGGCCTCGTTTCGCACAAGTTCCTGCGCCAGTACGCCTCGTGGACGATCGACTTCGAACGCATGAGATTTGTGTTCGCCAGGTAGCGCGGGCCTTCGCAACACGCTTGGGCGGTCATTTCCGCAGGTAGAGCCAGACGAAGCCGGTCGGTTCTTCGAGCATGAAATCGGCGCGTTGCCGGTAAACGTCCTGAAAGCTCCGCAGCGCCTCGTTGCGCTTTGTCTCGTCCGCCGCGGGGCCATTCAGTTCTTTAGATGCGACTTCGAGAGCCTCCTGCCATTTTGCATACTTCTTTTGCAACTCCTCTTCGCTGACACCTTTGGCCGGGGAAACGAGGGTCACCGTGTCGCCGACGAGAACGTCGAGCTTGCCGTCGGAATTGACGTCATCGACCCACACGCGAGTCGAGCTGGCGGGGCCCGTCAGATCGTCTTCACGGAGGGCTTGTCCCGGTTTGAATTGAGGGCCCGGCTCGATCAGGGTTTGAAACGGTTTTAGTTCCGGCGGCTTGCCCGGTCCGGCGCCGTTCTCGGCCCACTGCACTCCGCCGCTGCTCGATCCGCTGAGCAAGTCGAGGTCGCCGTCGCTGTCCCAGTCCACTACGAACGGGTCGCTGTGGTGGCCATCGACCTTAAGCGGCCTGTCGCCGGTCTTGATGATTTGGGCCATCGGCAGAAAGCGGCCTTCGCCTTCGCCGGTGAAAAGGTAAAAAGTGCCGGGGAAATTGCCAACGACCAAATCCAGATCGCCATCCGCGTCCCAATCGACCGCCGTAGGCCTGGTGCAGATGTTTTCGATCCAGGCTTCGGGATTCTTGTCGCGATTCTCGACCGGGATGATGAGCGGCTCGCCATCCGTGCCGCCCAGCGTTTCGGCCTTCTTGAAGGTGCCGTTCGACTGACCCCAGAGAACTTGAAACAACCCCGCCATGGGTTGACTTTGGCGGGAGTAGGAGCCCGAAAGAAGGTCGCCGTAGCCGTCAGCGTTTAGATCCACAAACTGTGGAGTGGAGCTGGTGCATCACCAGACTCCGGGCACCTCGGCCACGTCGCCTTCGGCCTTCAGCCAATCGCCCGCCGCCAGCTTGCCGTCGCCAAGATTCTTGAAGATGCGAATCTTTCCCTGGTTGAACTGTCCGACGAGTAGATCCTTTTTGCCGTCGCCGTCGATGTCGGCCCAACACGGCGCGGCGTAGCCGGGGCTTTCAACGCGAACTGCCGCGCCCGCCGCTTCCAGGCGCAGCGGGCTTTCGAACTCCGCAGCCCTCGAGACGGCAATTCCGCAGAAAAGTAAAACTGGAAAGAGCCATTGTGGTTTCATTTCACTGTCCCCTCGTGCGTAGGTATGCCCTGGCCATGTGCGGCCCGATGCCGGTATACGGGTGTTATACACGATCGCGTCGAGAGACCCCTAACGGCTCAAGCGACAGTGTGTGGCAAGTTTCTATGGCGTGTGTAGCTGGATTCGCAAGAATTCAGCCTGAATCATCTGAGTTCTTGCGAACTCAGCTACCTGCCAGAATTCCTTGGCACACCCAAGCGACGGGCCCCGCCAAATCCTTCGTCTGACGAAAATAGTCTCCCTAAGTGCTGTAACAGCCATGACTTAGCGTCAGGCGTATTCGCGGTTCGTCGTGATGCCCGGCTGCGGAATGGGATACTTTCCTGCGGAATCGGCCTGAATCGGAGCGGTGCCGTCGAGCACGAGCTTGTCAACGCCGGGCGCGAATTCGTGCTCGCAGTTGAGCATCTCGTCATACGTCACCTCGCGGCCGGTGTGCGCGGCCATGCGTCCCATGGCCGTGACGAGGCTGGCTTGCGTGCCGCGGGGGACTTCGTTGTACGACTTGTCCTGGCGGACCGCGTCGATCAAGTCTTCCCATTCCAGCAGGTAGGGACTCGGCTCCGGATCGGGATACGCCCAGGCCACGTCGCCGCCGCGGCGCAGGATTTTCTGATCGTTGAAAATTTTGCACTTGGCCGGAGCGTGGCCGCTCGGACCGGAAATGTGCGCCGAGCCCTTGATGCCGTGCGCGTAACTGGCGAACTCCTGGTGGCAGCCGGTCATCACGCGCCCGTCGAGCCACAGCTTCGTGCCGTCGTCGAACGTGTATTCGACGGCGTAGGTGTCGAGATTCTGGTCGATGTTGTCGCCGCGATAGTGGCGGCCGCCCAGTGCCTGGGCCTTTACCGGCCAGGCGTTCTTCATCCAGCAGCATTCGTCGATGTGGTGGATGTAAAAGTCGCTGTAGCAGCCGCCGCTGGCCCACAGGAAGCTGTGAAAGTTCTTGATTTGCCACATCAGCTCGTTCTGGTCGCTCGCGCGGGGCCCGGTGAACGCCGAGCCGACGGGCGGGTGCATGCGGTAGGCGCGCAGCATGGTGATTTGCCCGATTTCGCCGCTCTGGATGCGATCAAAAAGTTCCCCCCGCGCGCGGCAGTGGCGGCACATCAGCCCCACGCCGACCTTCAGGTTCTTCGCGGCCGCTTCGTCCGCCAGGGTGAACATCCTGCGGGCGCTCGGTCCGTCGACCGCGATCGGCTTTTCCATGAACACGTGGATGCCTTTTTCAATGGCGTAGGTAAAGTGGACCCACCGAAACGCGGGCGGGGTGGCGAAGATGGCCACGTCGCCCGCGCGCAGGCAGTCGATGGCTTTCCGGTAGGCGTCGAAGCCGATGAACTGGCGATCGCTCGGGACGTCGACCTTCGCGGTGTGCCGTTTGGCCAGCGCGTTATAAGCGCCATCCAGGCGATCCTGGAAGACGTCGGCCATGGCCACCAACTTCATCGGTCCTTTTTCGATCGACAGCGCGTTGTCGGTCGCGCCGCCGCCGCGGCCGCCGCAACCGACCAGCGCCAGTTGAATCGTGCTGTCAGAGGCGGCGTGCACTCTGGGAACCGCCATCGAGGCCAAGGTCGTGGCCGCCGCCATGCGGCCGGAATTCTTCAGGAATGCGCGTCGCGAGCTGGTTTGGGACGATTGTTCGCTCATCGGGAGCTTCTCTCCTATCAAGCGTAACGGGCGGGATGGTTGGTAAGACGCTTCAGTTTAGTTGACCGCCGGGCCGGCAACCAGTGGATCATCCTGGCGCTTCATCCGGCTGACGACGATTTCGCTCGTTAGCCCCCGGCTTTGCCGGGGGATCGCGCATGGTACGCGCGATCCATCCTGCCGCAATGAAATCCCCTACCAAGAATCCCCCGGCTTTGCCGGGGGCTAATTGGTTCTTCGGCCGATGCCGAACTGGTCGCCCAGGCGCACCGCTTTCCGGCCGCGCAGGTGAACTTCAATCATTTTTTCGCTTTGCACCGCGCGGCCGTTTTCGTCGGTCAGTTCGGCCACGATCTTGCGCGAGGCCGCGAGAATCACGTCGCCCGTTGACGGATAGACGAATTTGCCGTCAAGGCTGACGGTGACCCAGCCCGGCTCGTCGCGCAAGGGGATGCTTTCCATCTGCTTGGGCGGGGTGACCGTGTTGTCGAAGACGTGCAGGCGCTGGTTGTGGGCGTCGGTCACCCACAGCTCCTTTTCATCAGGCGCCAGCGCGATCCCGTGGCTGGGGCATCCGTGGCGCTTGACCGGCCCCTTCTCAAACCCATGGACGGCGACGCTGTACAGCTTCTGGCCGGAACGCAAGTCGCCGATTTCGAAACCCAAAAGCTCGTTGACGGTGACGTAGCACCGTGTTTCGCGGCCATCGACCGTAAAGGGGCGGATGCTGGCGCTGAAGGGCCCGACCGTGCGCACGCTGTGGTCCGACGTGTCGGCAATCGTCAACAGGGGCGACTTCAACCCGGCCAGGTAGGCGCTCTTGCTCGACAGCCCGCAAACCGTGTTATGGGCCCCGGAATCTCTCACGATCTTGCGGAGGACCGAGCCGTCGAGCGCATTGACGACGTACCAATGTGGGCCTTCGAACGACGGCAGGTAGATGGTCTTGCCGTCGGGGGTGATCGACATCCGGTCACAGCCGGCGTCGTACGGGCGTTCCCATAAGATTTTCTCGGATCCGATGTCGAGACACATCAACTGCTTGACGGTGCTGATATAGATGCGTCCGGTTTCGGCGCAGCCGCAGATGCCCTTGACGTTAAGCGGCTTGCCCGTGTCGCCGAGACCGGCCGTGCCGATGCGCTTGACGAATTTGTGATCGTTGTCGATATCGAACACGAGCAACCCGTGCCCGCCGTATTCGAGATAATCGCGCACCCCTGGCACGGCAACGTAGAGAAAATGGCGCTCCGGATCCGCCTGTTCGGCAAGCGCCGCATTTGGGTCGAGCGCTGCGCTGATAGCCCCAAGGACGGCAATCAGTCCCAAGAAGACGCGATTTAGCGCGACGGCGATGCTCATGGGTCGGCTCCTGGAGAAGGTCGCTTGACTCCTTGAACGAGACACAGTCTACCCGCGCGAATCGTTGCCTGCCACCGCGGCGGGGACATTGAGAACGTCGGCGAATTGGTGGTACACTGGCGCCCAAATGGCCTGCTTCTTGACTCACCTGGAAAGCGCCTTGGACGGCACCTGGCTGCCGGCCGATCGGGCGCAGACGCTCTACAACGATCGGCCGCTCTGGGTGCGCTACGATCTGGAGGCGGTGGGTCGCACGCTGTCGAAGGATTGCCTCGCGCGCCGTCCGGCCTCGTTTTGGCGCTATCGGGAGTTGCTGCCGTATGCCAAACCCGAGGAGGTGGTCTCGCTCGACGAGACGATGACTCCGATCGTGCATTGCCCGCGCTTGGGCGCACGCTTTGGGCTATCGAACCTGTGCATCAAGGACGAGTCGCGCCTGCCGACCGGCACCTTCAAAAGCCGCGGTCTGGCGCTGGCGGTCACGATGGCCAAACAGTTTGGAATCCGTCGCCTGGCGGTCCCGACGGCCGGAAATGCCGGCGGGGCGCTGGCGGCCTATGCGGCCCGAGCCGGCTTGGAGGCGTTTGTCTTCATGCCCGAGGATACGCCGACCATTAACCAGTACGAGTGCCAACTGGCCGGCGCCAAGACGTTTCTCGTGCCAGGGCTGATCACCGACTGCGGCCAGATCGTCCGCGCCGGGAAAGAGCGGCTGGGCTGGTTCGACGTTTCGACGCTCAAGGAGCCGTATCGCATCGAAGGCAAGAAAACCATGGGGCTCGAATTGGCCGAGCAGATGGATTGGCGCCTGCCCGACGTGATTTTGTATCCGACCGGCGGGGGCACCGGACTGATCGGCATGTGGAAGGCCTTTGACGAGCTCGCGCAACTCGGCTGGCTGGAAAGTTCGCAGCGGCCGCGCATGGTGGCGGTGCAATCCGACGGCTGCGCGCCGATTGTGCGCGCGTTCGAACGCGGCCAGCGCTTTGCCGAGCCTTTTGCCGGCGCCGCGACGATTGCCAGCGGCATTCGCGTGCCCGAGGCGGTCGGTGATTTCATGATTCTCGACGCGGTGCGCGCCAGCCGCGGCCGGGCCGTTGCCGTCAGCGAAGTGCGTTTGCGCGAGTGGATGGCCCTGGGCATGCAAGCCGAGGGGCTGGCGATTTGCCCCGAATCGGCCGCCTGCATCGGGGCGGTCGAAATGCTGCGCGCCGAAAACTGGATCGCGCCGAACGAACGGGTCGTGATCTTCAACACCGGCGCGGCTCAGAAATATCCCGAAGCGATGCAAGCCGAATTGCCGCGGATTGCCGATCCGAACCGAATCGATTGGGACCATATTGCCGCGGGCCGTTCAACGTAATCGTCGGCACGACGCGAACGAGCGAAAGCCAGCTCCCAACCCCATGGGCTTTACCACACGTCGGCTTTGGCGACGGCCTGGGCGGCGGCCAGCTCGGTGGTGGCGGGGGTGCATTCCAGGCCCACGTAGCCGCGATACCCAAGCTCGTAGGCTTGCCGAAGGACGCGCGGATAGTGGATTTCGCCCGTACCGGGTTCGTGGCGGCCGGGATGATCGGCCAGTTGCAGGTAGCCGACCTGGTCAAATCCGTCCTTGAGATGGCCGCACAAGTCGCCTTCGCTGATCTGCATGTGGTACAGGTCCCAATTGATCTTCACAAACTTCGAGTTCACCTCGCGGCAGATGCGCACCGCGTCGGGCGATCCGTACAAGCAGTGCCCCTTGTGATCAACGCGGATGTTCATCGACTCGAGGATCAGTATCACTTCGTGCTCCCCGGCGATCGGCGCGATCCTTTTCAAGCCCGTGATGATGTTTTCGTGCATCTGGGCCTGCGTCATGCCGCGCTGGTCGTTTCCGCCCACGACGGTCATCATCGGGCACTTGAGCCGCCTGGCAATCTGGCACGATTCTTCGATTTTTTTCACCAGGCGGTCATGATTCTTGAGATCGTTCATGCCGGGAGTGAATCCCCAGGCAGTGAACTGGGCGATTTCGAGGTTCAACTCGCCGCACGCGCGGGCCACGGCGTCGATGTCCTTGCCCTCGTACGGCCAGAACTCGACGGCCGGAAAGCCGAGCGCGGCCGCGTTTTTCAGCCGCTCGATAAACGGCAGCTTGCTCCACCACATCTCGACGTTCACGGCAAACTTCGTGTGCGGCGTTTTTCCGAGCGTGGAAAAATCGTCGGCCGCCGCCGTGCGCTTGGCCGAAAAAGCGGCGCCGCCGGCCAGCACGAGTGCCGATTCCAAAAAGGTGCGTCGGGGAAGACTCATTCGTTGGGACTCCTGTGAGACACGACGTTGCAACAAGAAGTATAATGAGCCGAAACCGCGGCCGCCAACTACTGCCAAACGGCCAGCCGTTGTTCACGGAAAGTATGGATTTGCAGCCAACGGTTAAACTTGAGTGCCCGAAGTGTCATTGGCAAACGATTTGCGGTCCGGCGCAAATGGTCCAGTGGCTGCGGACGGTGAAGATGGTGCGCCGCGACGCGGCGCCCGAGCCGGAATTGCTGCCGGAGCTGTTTCGCGCGGCTGCCCCGCGGTTTGCGTGTCCCCAGTGCGGCGCCTTTGGGCTTTCGACCGGCGCCGCGGACGATGAGGATGACGAAGCCTGGGGAATGGCCCGCAAATGCGAAGGCTGCGGCCGCAGAATCGCGCGCGAGCGGCTCGAAGTTTTTCCCGAGACGCGCCTGTGCGTCGATTGCCAGGCCAAAAGCGACCGCGGCGAGACGGTGGCGCCGGCCGAGTATTGCCCGCGCTGCGGAAGCGTCATGACGATGCGGCAGAGCCGGCGCGGCGTGACGCGCTATGTGATGATTTGTCCGAATTGCCGCTCGAGGGAAGGATGACGGAAGGATGAAGGCAGAAGGCAGAAGGCAGAAGGCAGAAGGCAGAAGGCAGAAGGATGAAGGCAGAGGGC
>JBBDNV010000095.1:4187-23599 GCA_040877415.1 Pirellulales bacterium | reverse complement strand
CATTCCTCCAAGTCCAATCCAATGGGCGAGGACTTCAACTACGCGGCAGAGTTCCAGAGCCTCGACCTGGTGGCGGTGAAGAACGATCTCGCCGCGCTGATGACCGACTCGCAGGACTGGTGGCCGGCGGACTTCGGTCACTACGGCCCTTTGTTCATTCGCATGGCGTGGCACAGCGCCGGCACCTACCGCATCGGGGACGGCCGCGGCGGCGGGGGAAGGGGCCAGCAGCGCTTCGCGCCGCTCAACAGTTGGCCGGACAACGTCAGCCTGGACAAGGCGCGCAGACTCCTTTGGCCGATTAAGCAGAAGTATGGCCGCAAGATTTCCTGGGCCGACCTGATGATCCTGGTTGGCAACGTCGCGCTGGAAACGATGGGATTCAAGACCTTCGGGTTCGGTGGCGGTCGCGAGGACGTCTGGGAGCCGGATCAGGACGTCTATTGGGGCGCTGAGACGACCTGGCTGGCTGACAAACGCTACTCCGGCGACCGGGATCTCGAAAATCCGCTCGCTGCCGTGCAGATGGGGTTGATTTACGTCAACCCGGAAGGCCCGAACGGCAACCCCGATCCGGTCGCCGCGGCGCGGGATATCCGCGAGACCTTCGCGCGCATGGCGATGAACGACGAGGAGACGGTCGCGCTCATCGCCGGCGGCCATACCTTCGGCAAGACCCACGGAGCCGGCCCTGCGGCCGATGTGGGGCCTGATCCGGAAGCGGCCGGCCTCGATGAGCAGGGCCTGGGCTGGAAGTGCAGCTTTGGCACGGGCAAGGGCGCTGACACGATCACCAGCGGCCTGGAAGTCACCTGGTCCACCACGCCCACGAAGTGGAGCAACAACTTCTTCTGGAACCTGTTCAGCTTTGAATGGGAACTGACGAAGAGCCCGGCCGGAGCACATCAGTGGAGACCGAAGAATGGCGCGGGCGCCGGCACGGTGCCGCATGCCCACGACCCGTCCAAGCGTATCGCGCCCTCGATGCTGACCACCGACCTCGCCCTGCGGTTCGACCCTGCTTACGAAAAAATCTCGCGCCGCTTCATGGAGAATCCGGATCAGCTCGCCGACGCGTTCGCCCGGGCGTGGTTCAAGCTGACGCACCGCGACATGGGCCCGCGCGCGCGTTATCTCGGCCCGGAGGTTCCTGCGGAAGAACTCATCTGGCAGGACCCCATCCCCGCGGTGAATCACCAATTGATTGATGCGCAGGACATTGCCTCGCTGAAGGGCAAAATCCTGGCTTCCGGTCTGTCCGTCTCGGAGCTGGTTTCCACCGCCTGGGCGTCGGCGTCCACGTTCCGTGGTGGGGACAAGCGCGGCGGTGCGAACGGCGCCCGCATTCGCCTGGCACCGCAAAAGGATTGGGAAGTCAATCAGCCTGCCCAACTGGCGAAGGTGCTGAAGACTCTGGAGGGCATCCAGAGTGCGTTTGGCGGCGCCCAGTCTGGCGGCAAGAAGGTCTCGCTGGCGGACCTGATCGTGTTGGCCGGCTGCGCAGGCATCGAGCAAGCTGGGAAAAATGCCGGTCACGTGGTCATGGTTCCCTTCACGCCGGGACGCATGGACGCCTCGCAGGAGCAGACGGATGTGGAATCATTCGCCGTGCTCGAACCCATCGCGGACGGCTTCCGCAATTACCTCAAGGGCAAATACACCGTACCGGCCGAAGCGCTGCTGGTTGATAAGGCACAATTACTGACCCTGACCGCGCCAGAAATGACGGTGCTCGTGGGCGGTATGCGCGTCCTGAAGACCAACTTCAAAGGGGCGCAGCACGGTGTCTTCACCAGCCGACCGGAGGCGCTGACCAACGACTTCTTCATGAACCTGCTCGACATGAGCACCCAGTGGAAGGCGGTCTCGAAAAGCGCAGACGTGTTCGAAAGCCGCGATCGCAAAACGGGCGAACTGAAGTGGACCGGCACGCGTGTCGACCTAATCTTTGGTTCGAACTCCCAACTCCGCGCCCTGGCTGAAGTCTACGGAAGTTCCGACGCCCAGAAGAAGTTCGTCCACGACTTCGTCGCGGCCTGGAACAAAGTGATGAATCTTGATCGCTTCGATCTCGCCTGATCGTAGCATCAACGTCTTCGATGGCCTCTGATAGGGAGGCGAAAAGCGGTCAGCGAACGACCGGTTCCAGCGGACGGCGTATCGCCGCCGCTGAACCGGAACGTTAGGCGTTACCACGTAGCGGTCGGGAATAATAACCACGCAAAAAATGTTCAGTGAGCACGGCGACAAAGGCAGTTCAGGAGGACTCAAAATGGCCACCGTTTTTCGTGCCGCCGGCGCTATCGTAGCCGGGATGTTGGTGGCATTCATCCTGGTCGTCGCGGTGGAACTTTTCGGTGCGGTTGTCCATCCGGTTCCTCCGGACTTCGGTGGAACGATGGATGAAATGTGTAAACACGTCGAGCGCTACCCGCATTGGGTGTTGGCGGTGGTAGTCCCCGCTTGGGCTGGCACAGCATTCGCCAGCACCTGGATAGCGGGACGATTGGGGAACCGTGGATGCGCTCTCTTCATTGGGTTGCTTCTTGTGACGGCTCTCGTCTTCAACATTTCGATGCTCCCTTATCCAGTCTGGTTCAAGATCGCGAGCTTGATTGCGGTCCCGTGTGCCATCGTATCCGGTCTTTATTTGTCAAGCCGTCGTAACGTTTCCGCTGTGAACATCACTGAGTGACCGCGAGAGGCGACTTGGCTTAGAGATTGCATTGTCGATTCAAGGTATTGCCCCGATCGTGGATTTGCTGTGACGATCAAGTCATAATCAGCGTTCAATTAGGACTGATCAGTCACAGTGTGCACAGGGCGCGGAGGCGCAGCAGGATCATGAGCTGGAGAAATTCAGTACTCGCGTGCCTTATGGCGCTCGCCATGTGCAGCTCGTCGTTCGCGGCCGCGCCACGTCCCAACTTCCTCATTATTTTGGCCGACGACCTGGGATATGGGGACATGCAGGCCAACAATCCCCAGCGTGGCAAAATTCCTACGCCGCACATGGACGCGCTTGCCGCCCAGGGAATGCGTTTCACCGACGGGCACACGAGTAGCGGCTGCTGCTCGCCCACGCGATACACGCTGTTGACCGGCCGATATCATTGGCGTTCTCGGTTGCAACAAGGGATCGTCCAAGTGTGGGGCGCGCCGCTCGTTGCTCCCGATCGGCTTACGATCGGACGACTTGCGCAGCAGCACGGCTACCGAACCGCGTGCGTTGGTAAGTGGCACCTTGGCCGCGATTGGCCGATCGCCGACCAGCAGCGGCCGTTCTTCGAGGGCTTCGGTGGCGGGCGGGGCGGCGGTGCTAAAGTCGTGACGGAACTGACCGACGCGCATCGGGAGGTCTGGCGGAAGGTGTTTTCGCAGCCGATACCTGGTGGCCCGACGACGCGCGGCTTCGACGAATACTTTGGCACTGACGTGCCGAATTGGCCGCCTTACTGTTTCATTGAGAACGACCGCACGGTCGGAATCCCCACGGAGCTTCTGCCTGCTGCGAAGTTGGTGAAGAATCAGGCCAGCCTGCAAGGCCCCGCACTCAAGGACTGGCAGCTCGAGTCCATCTTGCCTGCGCTCGCCGAGCGCGCCTCGGACTTTATCGCCAAGCAGACGAAAGCAGAGCAGCCGTTTCTGCTCTATCTTCCGCTGACGGCGCCGCATACGCCCATCTCGCCGAACCAGGCTTGGCGCGGCAAGAGCGCTATCGGTCACGCCTATGCGGACTTCGTGATGGAGACCGACGCCACGATCGGCCGAGTGCTGAAGGCGCTGGACGACAGCGGCGCGGCGGACAACACATTCGTCCTCTTCACCAGCGACAACGGCTGCGCCCGTTACATCGGCGTCGAGGAACTGGAGGCGCGAGGCCACTTTCCCAGCGGCCCGCTGCGAGACTACAAGGCGTCGGTGTACGAGGGTGGGCATCGCGTACCGTTTGTCGTCCGCTGGCCCGGTGTGGTGCAGCTTGGCTCCGTCTGCGGACAACTGGTGCATCAAGCCGACCTGTTGGCCACGATGGAGGAAATCCTCGACACGACCCTGCCCGAGAATGCCGGCGAGGACAGCGTCAGTTTCCTTCCGCTGCTCAAGGGCCAGGACCAGCCAGTTCGCACGCACGCCGTCAGTTGTGCCTGCGACGGCACGCCCAGCCTGCGCCAAGGTCCCTGGAAGCTGGTGTTCGCCGCCGACGAGGAAGCTCAGACGCCGGTGCAGCTCTACAATCTCGACTCTGACCTGGGCGAGACCAAGAATGTCGCCGCTACCCAGCCGAAGCTCGTCGCCGAGCTGCGCGAGCTGATGGAACAATCTATCGTCGAAGGACGCACCACGCCCGGCGCACGACAGAAAAACGACGTCAAGGTGCGTCGCTATCCCCGGCCCAAACCCGCCGCAAAAAAAGCTAACGCAGAATAGTACGATCGTGTTCAACGCCGGGCGCCAGTCGCTATCCGCCATAAGCGGTCGAGCGGCGAAACTGTTCTACCGGCCGGCCGTTTTTCCGCTTGATCAAGGGGCTCGCCATGAGCGTTTTTGCCAGGGCCGCGCGTTTTTCGTCCAGCTTGGTGGGGTCGTAGCCCGTGAGCATCGCGCCGAACTGGCTCGTGTGCGCGGCCGCCGCCTTCGCCTTCTTCTGGAGCACGTCGGTGATGTCGACCGTGTAGTTGGGCTGGTTCGAAAAAAAGAAAAACGCCAGCGGCACATTGTGGTGTTTAAACCCCTCGCGCTCCAGCTCGGGAAAATACAGTCGCCATGCCGCGGCGCGCATGGCGTCGGCCGTGATCACCGCGCCGCTGCGATGGTCACTCTTGTGCCACTGCTCGTACGGCGCGCCAGGATCGATCGACAGCACCGCATCAGGGCGATGGCGGCGAATCTCACGGGCTACCTGCTTCGTCAGCTCGCGGCGGTCGACGTATTCCAGCATGCCGTCGTCATGACCCAGCCAGGTGATATGATCCTTGGGGATGCCGAGAATCGCGCAGGCGTCTTCTTCCTCGCGGCGGCGGATCTCGGCCAGCTTTTCCTTGGTCATCGTGGGATCGTTCGAGCCGGCGTTGTCGGTCGTGTAGATCAGGATCTGCACGTTGTTCCCATTGGCCACTAGCATCGACAGCAGGCCACCGGAGGTGAACGTTTCGTCGTCGGGATGCGGCGTCACGGCGAGCACCGTTTTGCCCTTCCATTTTTCGATGCGATCGTCGCCAGTGTATTCCGGCTCCGCCTGCGCGACCTGGGCCTGCGCCATCGAAGGGGCAATCAACAGGATTGCCAACATCGTCGCGAGGAAAAACGTGGCCGCGATGAAAACTTTGAGGACCGCTTGTCTGGGACCGGGGCGCATTCGGGGCATGATCATCGGAGGAAGATTCCTGAGAGTGAGAGTGGTCGATTAGAGCGCAAATAGGACTTCAGTTGCAGACGCAAGTCTGCCAAAGGCAGCGGGCAATTTCAAGACTGGGCGCTCCCGGACAAGCGACGAGCGCCGCTGGTGTTCAACGCGATCCGCTCTCAACTCCGCAACGGCAGAGCTAGACGCTTTCGGTCATCAACAGAAGCCACGGAGCGGAATTCACAGTTCTTCGCGTAGTCTACCGCTAGTCCGTACAATGACGGCGTTCCTGGGCTGGCTGTGCTCGACCTCGTTGGGTGCGGCGCGAAATCTAGTATGTTGCGGCGGTCATCAATTCCTGTCGACAAAGACTTGGTGCGGAGGGGATTCCCGTGGCGATTGCCGGAGCGACATTAGAACGGCCAATCAAGCTCGCGAGTTTGCTCGAGGTTGGCTTGAAAAGCAAGCCGAACGAGCCGGCGTTGGTCTCCCTGGAACGAAAATGGTCGTGGTGGGAACTGGACCAGGCTTCGACTCGGCTGGCCGGGCAGTATTTGGCGTTGGGCCTCGTTCAAGGCGACCGCGTGGCCTCGCTGTTGCCCAACCGTGGGGCGCTTCTTGTTCATTATCTGGCCTGCTTCAAGGCCGGGCTTGCCGCGACGCCGCTCAACTATCGCTACCAGGCCCCGGAGATCGACCATGCACTGGAGGTCAGCGGTGCGTCGCTGTTGGTCGCGCACGCCGAGCGGGAAGACGTGCTGGCCGCAAGCGAGCAGGTCCCTCGACTTCCTTTGGGCCGCATCAGTTACGGTGCCGAGGGTGGTACTTTTCGTCATCTTGAAGAGTTGATGACATTGGATGGTCCGGCGACCGACTTTCCGCCGCCGCGGCCCGAAGCACCCGCGTTTATCTTCTTCACGTCTGGCAGCACAGGCAAGCCGAAGGGTGTGACTCATTCGCATGACACGTTCGGCTGGATTGTGGCCAGCGCCATCGCCGGTCTCGCGTTAACGCCAGCAGACGTTTTCCTGCCGGCAACGTCGGCCTCTCACATTGCCGCGACATCGCTCTCGTTCGCCGGGCTGGCTGTCGGGGCCTGTGTCGCTATCGCGCGATCGTTCGGCGGCGACGAAGTGCTGCCGCTGCTCCGCAGCACGCGACCGTCGCTACTGTGCATGCTACCCACCGCACTTTCCGGCCTGGTGCGTGACCACGGAGCGGCGCGGGAAGATTTTCAATCCATTCGTCGATGCGTCTCCGGCGGCGACAAGATCTCGGCAGAGTTGGAGCGTGAGTTCATGGATGTGACGGGATTCGCCATCGAGGAATTGTATGGCATGACCGAAACGGGCACGTCCACGATCAATCCGACCGCCGCCCAGAATCGGATTGGTTCGATCGGCCAATTGGCACCGGGTTTCGCAGCCTCTATCCGCGGCGACGACGGCGCCGAAGTGCCCACCGGGACGCCCGGGCGGCTGTGGATCCAGTCCAGGAGCAACATGATCGGCTATTGGAATAGACCGGATGCGACCGCGGAAACAATTGTCAACGGCTGGCTCGACACGGGCGATCTTGTGGCGGCCGACGAGCAGAATTACCTCTGGTTTCGCGGCCGGAAGAAGCAGATCATCATTCACGACGGCTCAAACATCTGTCCGCAGGAAGTGGAGGACTCGCTTCTGGAAAACGCGACCGTCGCCAGCGCGGGCGTCGTTGGCATCCATGATTTGATTCATGGCGAGAACGTGCGCGCGTACATTACCTTTCGGCCGGGCGTCCAGCGGCCGACAACGGTAGAGCTTATTCAGTTCTCGCGCGCCCGCGTCGGCTATAAGGCGCCCGATGAGATCATTGTGATTGACGAGATGCCGATCAATGCTGTCGGAAAGGTGGACCGCGTGGCCTTGAAGCGGATGGCCGACGCGGCGGTCAATCGTCACCTGGCGTGACGCAGGTGGGGCAGTTTGCATACGGCGTGGCCGATGGCCCGTCAAACGAACGATTCTTGGGAGGACGTGTGACAGCGACTCGAATACGATTATGATACGCCCAAGAAATCTTCGTTCGATCTCGATTCACTGATGAACGAGTGCAGATGGGCCGCATCTTCGAAACCGTCGAGTCAGGAGGCGTTGCTTCGCCGCCAGTTCCCGTCGAACGCCCGAAATGCAGCTCGTCTGTTGAAATGACATCCAGCCGAGATTCAGTCCCATAGAAGGGAGCTGTCATGAATCCAAACAAAGCGTTGTGGGAGAAAGGCGACTTTACAGAGATTGCCGCCTTCATGCGTCAATCTGGTGAGGCAGTCGTTAAGTCTCTTGGGATAACGACGCCGCTGCGGGTTTTGGACCTCGGCTGCGGAGATGGTACTACGGCGGTTCCTCTGGCCCTTTTGGGGGCTGAAGTCGTTGGAATCGACATTGCCAAGAACCTCGTTGACGCCGGAAACAAACGAGCTGCGGAGGCGGGTCTCAACCGACTGACATTTCAAGAGGGTGACGCGTGCAACCTGCAGGGGGTCAGCGACCATTCGTTTGATTTGACCCTCTCTGTATTCGGCGCCATGTTTGCTCTCAAGCCCTTCGATGTAGCCAAGGAGATGGTCCGTGTCACAAGGCCAGGTGGTCGTATTGTGATGGGCAACTGGATCCCAAACGATACAACTTCATTCGTGTCGCAGCTGCTGAAGATAAGCTCTTCGTTCATGCCTCCACCTCCTGAAGGCTTCGTCAGTCCAATGACCTGGGGTGTGGATACTCACATCATCGAGCGATTTGGTCAGGCCGGCGTGCCCAAGGAGAAAATATCCATGGCCAAGGACACGTATCATTTTCTGTCGCCTGACAAAAGCCCCGCACAGTTCATCGAATCATTTAGACGATTCTATGGCCCAACAATGAACGCTTTCGAAGCGGCGCAAAGGAGCGGAACCGTCGAAGAGCTGCACAACCAACTTCTGGAACTGGCGAAAGCGCAAAACAAAAGCACTGGCAGCAGCACTTCAATACCTGCTACTTTCTTGCGAGTGACTGTTTGCCTTTGAGTTCATGCCTGGCCTCTGTTCGGCAAAGACGGCATCATCCCATCAAGTCATACGTCTTTCGAGGTTCCCAGCAAACGACCGTTTTTCGGAAAGCCGGCTGGCGCAGCCCCGACGTCTCCTTTAGAACGCCCGAACCATCGCCAGGATGCCCGCCCTGATCGCCTCCGGCAGATATGGCCACGCCTGGATCACCGCGACCAAACCGGCGTCAATTCCGGCGTCGATTTGGGCCGGTGCGCCGAGTGCGCCGCTTTCTGCGCCGCCGGATTGCGAATTCGGCCACTTTCCCGTAGAATTCGCCGGGGGTTCAAATCCCCTATCCTCCATTCGACTCGCTGCGCTCGCTCATGACGGAGGACAATGGCGATGCGTCTGGCGATTCAGGGGCGGACGCTGGAACTGGCGCTGGGCGACATCACCGAGCAGCAGGTCGATGCAATTGTCAACGCGGCCAACAGTCAGTTGGCCGGCGGCGGCGGAGTGGACGGCGCGATCCATCGCCGCGGTGGGCCCTCGATCATGGCCGAAACGGCGAAGCGCTATCCGCAAGGTTGCCCCACCGGTTCGGCCGTCATCACGGCCGGCGGCAATCTGGCGGCGCGACACGTGATTCACGCCGTCGGCCCACGCTGGCGCGGCGGCGGAGCCGGCGAAGCCGATCAATTGGCCGGCGCCTACCGCGCCGCGTTGGCCTTGGCCTCGCAGCACCAGTGCAAGAGCGTCGCCCTGCCGGCGCTGTCGTGCGGCGTTTACGGCTACCCGGTCGATCAGGCCAGCCGAATCGCCCTTTCGACCACGCGCTCCTTCCTGGAGCACGACCCCACCGTCGAGCTTGCGCGGTTCGTGCTGTTCAGCGAAGGCATATTGGGCGCGTTCGCCGCGGCGCTCGAAGAACTGTCGGTATGAACCGTGCGCCGTGTGGCGCTGCTTGACAAGCAAGTGGCACACGCGCGATCACCGGCGGCGTCGGGCGGCCGCGAGCAACAGCCGCGCGAGCTTTTCGCCCGAGCGGGCCAGCACGTAGGCGCCGATGAAAAACGTCGTGAAAACGGCCGCGGCCGCGGCTTCTTCCGACGGTTCGTCGGCGACCAGAAAGGCCCGCGTGAACAGCACGACGCCGACCAGGACCACCAGCACGCACATGCTCCAGAGCATGAATTGCGTGGTTCTCAGGATCGGCCGCAGCGAAACACCCGGCCCCGCCGCGGCCGGCGGCTGTGTGCGAGCCGGCGCCACGGGAGGAGGCGCCGGCTGGGCCAGGGTGGCCGACGGCTCGGCGGTCGGCGTGTTGGCCATGGCGTCGGCGGTAAACAAGCCGCGCAGATTGATCGCCGTGGCCCACTCGGCCATGCCCTCGCGCCACAACAGGTCGTCGGGCGAAAGTTCTCCCGAATCGGCCAATTGCTTGAGCGCGACGGCCGAAACCGGGCCGAACTGCTGGTCATTTCGCGCGTAATACCACTGCATTTCGGGCATGTGAGAACTCGCTTCTCCCCTCGGACGCCGGACAGCTCGAACGGGCCGGCACGCTCGCGCAGAGCATGCTTATGCTTGTGTGAGCATGGCACCGCGAAGCGTGAGTATGGCGCGCCGCGAAGCGCCCGGTTCCTCACTACTTAGTGTACCGTGTTTTCGCCGGGATGGCCCGCGGCGATACCGCGTGTGCCCCGCTTGCCGTCCGAAGTCGTGGTTCGGCCCGCGGCGGCGGGCGGCGGTTCGGCGGGGCTTTCCTCGGGATGACCGAGCACCTGCACCAGTTGCGCGCCGAGAAACAGCAGGATGCTGGCGCAATAGACCCAGAGCATCATGGCGATGAACGAGCCGACGATGCCGTAGGCCGTCACGTAATGGCCGCCGACGACGAATCGCGAAAGGATCTGGCTGCCGATTTGCCAAACGACGGCGACCGCGATTCCGCCCGTGACCGCGTGCCGCCAGCGGACCATCGCGCGCGGAATCATCTTGAAGACCATCGAGACCACGAGCGCGTTGAGGGCCACGCTGGTGACCACGTGCAACCACGGCACCAGCGACGAGGTCCAAAACAATTGCTCCTCTTCGCCCCAGTTTCGAAAGGCCGTAAGTATCAACTCGGCCACGAATGCCACGATGAGCACGACGCCCAGGCCCAAGAGCGTGAGAAAGGCCTTGAGCCGGTTCCACAGCGCGTTGCGGATGGCGGCCCGCACGCCGCGATCGCTACGGCCCGCGGCATGCCACAGTCGATCGAATGCCGACTCGAGTTGCGAGAAAATTCCGATGGCCGCCAACAGCAAAATGAGCCACCCGACCAGGGTCACCGACCCGGCGTTGATTTGCACGCCGGCCAACAGGCGCGACACCTCGTCGGCCAGCGCCGGGGCCGTGCTTTGCCCAACAAAGTCGAGCAGTTGCTGCTTCGCGCTCTGGGCGCTCGTGGAAACCTTGAGCGCGAAGCCGAGCGCCGACATCAGCACCAGCAGCAGCGGAAAGAACGAAAAGGCGGCGTAATACGCCATCGAGGCCGCCAGCAAGTTGCCGTCGTTGCGCGACCAGCGCGTGACCGTCGTTTGGAGGATGCTCAAGGCTTGTTTCACGATCGCCATGCGGCACGCGTGCGGCTCATCATCGTCGGGTCTTCGGCCCCTGCGCGGCCGTGGGTTCCTCATCCTACGATCGGCGCATGCCATACGACCGCAAAACAACTTCTAGCAAAGTCGGCCGACCGATTCCAGGCGAGTGTTCCGGCGGGGCGGCCCCCACGGGCTCTTGGGGCAAGCCTCGCCGGCAGGAAAAGCTCGGCATGCGCGCCACAACCGCTACAGGCGCGCCCGCCATGAAGTCTATTCTACGGGCGGCCCGATACGTTATCTGACGCTTCGCGCGCGAAAGGGCGCGAAAAATGCGCGACTTTGACGGGCCGCAGGCTGGTGGGGAAAAGGTGCACCCGGTGGAAATCAATCGCAATCAGTACTTCATGATGGGCCTGGTGGTCCTGCTGCTGGGCCTGCAGGTCCGGATGGTCGAAAGCTACGTGCTGAACGAAAAGGCCAGCCACTTCGTTGCCGAAAAACTCAAGGGTCTGCGAGGCAACGACCCCACGGAGGGAACCTTTCTGCCGGCGGCGGGCCCTACGCCTTTGCGAACCGTTCGTCCGCCGATCTGGCTGGGGTATGCCTTCATTTCCCTCGGCGCGGTGCTCGTTCTGCACAGCCTGGCCATGAAACGGCCCGGCGCATAGCCCCGGCGGGTTCGCCCCGCGCACCAACAGCCTCGCGCCGGGCGGCAAACGGCGCGCCGTTTGCCTCCGCTCGGTTCAACCCGCCAGTCCCCAGGGGGCGCCCGCGAGTCAACCAACCCCGCTTGACCGTCGAAAACCGTCTCCGTAAACTCAACAGGTGATTCTGTTTGCTCTTTTCTTTCTCCGTGTCACGCGCCCGGCGATTTCGGGGTGTGCAAGCGCCTCTTAGGGTGAATCGAGCCACTTCGTGAAGCGCGCACTGATCAGCGATATCCATAGCAACCTCGAAGCCTTCGAGGCCGTGCTTGTGGATATCAAGAAGCAGGGCATCACCGAGGTGTATTGCCTCGGGGACATCATCGGCTACGGGCCCAACCCGCGCGAATGCATCGACCTGGCAATGGGTTGCGACGTGTGCCTGTTGGGCAATCACGACCAGGGGGCGCTGTTCGATCCCGAAGGGTTCAACACCGGCGCCGAGCGGGCGATTTTCTGGACCCGCGACCAGTTGGAAAGCCCTCGCGGCAGCCCCGCCGAAAATGCCAAGCGCTGGGACTTTTTGGGCGAACTGCCGCGCAATCGCCGCGAAAACGGTTTTCTCTACGTCCACGGCTCGGCGCGCAATCCCCTCAATGAATATGTCTTCCCCGAAGACATCTACAACCAGCGGAAAATGGAAAAGATCTTCAGCCTGATCGAGCAGCATTGCTTTCAGGGACACACTCACGTGCCGGGGATTTTTACGCAGAGCATGAATTTCATCAGCCCCGAAGAGGTCAACTACGTCTACCGTCTCACGGACGAAAAGACGATGGTCAATGTGGGTTCGGTCGGCCAGCCACGCGACGGCGATCCGCGCAGTTGTTACGTCGTGCTCGAAGACGACCATATCACGTTCCGACGGGTGCCGTACGAGCTGGAGAAAACGATCCAGAAGATCTACGATACCCCCGAATTGGATAATTTTTTGGGCGACCGGCTGCGCGAAGGTCGCTAGGACCGCGGGTTCGTGGACGTCGGGGCCTCGCCATGCCGCGTTGGACCGCCGTCGGCCGCCCAAATCGGCGGTTCCCGCCGGCGGGACTGGCCCCAGTCGCCCCCGCTTGCAGCCGGAAACTTTCGGTTCGGGCCTCCCAGGTTGGCATTGCAACTTGGGGCCAGACCGAAACAATAAGTAGTGGAATTTGCTGCTTTCTCGGCGCGGCGGCAAAGGGCCTTGTGGGGGGGTGTTCCTCCGCGTTCTCCGTGGCGTAAAGGACTGACACTCCTGTGGACCGACGCTTTGCCTTGTTTGCCGTCCTGGTGGCCCTGATCTTTGTGGGCAACCAGATCGTCTTCTCGCTGCTGTTTCCCCCTCCGCCAAAAAAGGCCGCGCCCGCCGATAAACAGTTGGCCAAGGCCGAGCCGGAAATGAAAGAGGCCCCCAAGGCCGATGTCCAGGCGGCGCCCGAAGAGCCCGACGCCGAAAAACCGCCCCAGCCCGCCAGCGACAAGAAAGACTCAGGCGCGCCGGAAAAACAGTCCCCCGCGCAACCGCAAGTGGCTCACTTGCGCGGCACGCTCGGCTCCCTCGACCAAGACAGCCCGTACCGCATGCAGGTCACCTGGTACAACGTCGGCGCGGCGATCGAACGCCTCGAGCTCAACAGCCCCCACTACCGCTCGCTCGACGACCGCAGCGGATACCTGGGCTACCTGGCGCCGATCGATGCGCCCAAACGGGGCGGCGCGCTGGTGCGCGTCGTCGGTCCGGGCACGCCGGCCGCCGCGGCGGGAATCATGACCGACGATATCATCACCGCCATCGGCGAAACGCGCATCCACACGGCGGTCGAGCTGCTTGCCGCGCTCCAGGAAACCGAGCCGGGCCACTCGATCGAGCTTGCGGTGAAGCGCGCGGGCGCCGTGAAACGGCTGACCGCCACATTGGGTCATCGGCCGCTGGACCTGATCCGGCCGGAGCTCGAAACCAGGCCCGTCGAGATCGTGACGCCGAAGGACCATGACCCGCTTTCGTTCCTGGCGACGATCCAGCAATTCGACGACCGGACGCTGCCGGCCGACGACAAGAACCAGGAGCTGGGCGGCGTGAACCTGCGCGACAGCCCCTGGGAAGTGGTTCAGGCCAACCGCGACCTTGTGCGTTTTCGACAAAAACTGCCCAGGCTGGGACTGGAGATCAGCAAAACTTTTCGGCTGGCCCGCGTGCCGCGCGAAGCGCTTGCCGACGCCGACTACCCCGCGTATAGCCTGATGCTGGACATCGAAATCGCCAACGTCGACGATGAAGCGCACCAGGTGGCCTATCGGCTGAACGGTCCGACGGGGCTGCCCATCGAAGGGGCCTGGTACGCCAGCAAGGTGAGCCACACCTGGGGCGGCGCGGGTCTGCGCGACGTAATCGTGCAATTCAACGGCGGCAGTCTCGAACAGGTTTCGCCGTCGCAGCTTGCCAAGCCGGACTACAAAAAGGATTGGGGCGCAACTTCGTCGCTCGAGTACATCGCCATCGACGCCCAATGTTTCTCCGTCGCGCTGATTCCGCGGAAGAAGGCGCCCGGCGACATCTGGTTTCAATCGGTGATGCCGACGCGCGCCGGCGCCGTGCCCAAGGATTCGGCCGACGTCCGGCTGATGGACGTGTCGTTCCGGCTCGACAGCAAGCCGGCGAAACTGGCCCCCGGCGGCCCGCCGCTTGAGCATCATTTTCAAATATTTGCCGGCCCCAAGCGGCCCGCCCTGTTGGCCGAATACGGGCAGCCGGGCGCCACGCTTTCCGACCTGGTGTATTACGGCTGGCCGGTGTTTGGCATCTTCGCCCGGATGTTGAGCGTCGTGTTGCACTACTTCTATTCGATCGTCGGCAACTACGGCCTGGCGATCATCATGCTCACCCTGCTGGTGCGCGGATGCATGTTCCCGATCAGCCGCCGCCAGACCGTCAGCGCGCAGCGGATGCAGCAGAAGCTGCAACAACTGCAGCCCGAGATGAAGCGGATCAACGAAAAATACAAAAACGACGCGGAAAAGCGCACCCGGGCCACGCAGGAGCTGTTCCGGCAGCACAATTACAATCCCATGGATCAATTGGGCGGTTGCCTGCTGATGTTCGCGCAATTGCCGGTTTTCATGGGCCTGTACCGCGCGCTGATGGTCGACATCGAGCTGCGGCAGGCGCCCTTGTTTAGCGAGAGCATCCGCTGGGCTTCGAACCTGGCGGCGCCCGACATGCTGTGGAACTGGAGCAGCGTAGTGCCCAACTTCGTCGTGCACGGGGCCGGCATTTTTCCGGCGCTGGGACCCTATCTGAACATCCTGCCGCTGGTGACGATCGGGCTGTTTATCTGGCAGCAAAAGATGTTCATGCCGCCGCCGGCCGACGAGCAGGCGGCCATGCAACAGAAAATGATGAAGTACATGATGATCTTTATGGGCATCATGTTTTTTAAAGTGGCCAGCGGGTTGTGCCTGTACTTCATCGCCTCGAGCCTGTGGGGCGTTTGCGAGCGGAAACTTTTGCCCAAGCCGGCGTCCCAGGGCGACGCCGCCGTCGGAGCCGCGGCCTCGCCCGTAAAGGTCGCCAGCGCACCCACCGGCAACGGCGCCCCGTCCGGCAAGAAGCGCCAGAGTGGCCGGAAATAGCCTTGCCCCTTCGTGGATGCGTTGTGGGCCAAACGCCCACGGGTACGCCACTTGAACGTTGGTTGGCTGTAGTCGTCTCCAAACTTTCACCGTGTACCACACCGACGACACGATCGCCGCGATCGCTTCGGCCCCCGCCGGCGCAGCCCGCGGCATCATCCGCATCAGCGGCCCCGGCGTGCCGGCGATTCTCCGGACGTGTTTCCACGCCCGGCCGGAAGTCGACCTGGCCACGATTTCCCGCGCGACGGTCGCCAGCGGCACGATCGTGCTCGGCGGATTGCGGGCGTGCGAATTGCCGGCGGATGTCTACTATTGGCCCGACGAGCGCAGCTACACGCGCCAGTGCGCGGCGGAGATTCACACCGTCGGCTCGCCGCCCTTGGTTTCGGCCGTGCTCTCGACGGTCTGTCGCGCCGGGGCCCGGCCGGCCGAACCCGGCGAATTCACGTTCCGCGCGTTTCTCGCCGGCCGGCTCGACCTGACGCAGGCCGAAGCCGTGCTGGGCGTCGTCGATGCCCGCGGCGAGCAGGAGCTCAAGCTCGCCTTGGACCAACTGGCCGGCGGGTTGGCACGGCCGCTCGCTCGTTTGCGCCAGCGGCTGTTGGAGCTGCTTGCCGACCTGGAAGCCGGGCTCGACTTCGTGGAAGAGGACATCGAGTTTGTCAGCCGCCGCGAGATCGGCCAACAACTCGACGAAGCCGCGACCCTGCTGGCGAGCACGGCCGAGCAGCTGACCGATCGACGGCGCAGCGACGAGCTGCCGCGGGTCGTCCTGGTCGGCTGGCCCAACGTGGGCAAGAGCAGCTTGTTCAACGCGCTTTCTCGGCCGGGCGCGGCGCTGGTGTCGGACGAGCCAGGCACCACTCGCGACTATCTCACTGCCACGCTGGAACTGGGCGCGAGCTTGTGCCAATTGATCGACACGGCAGGGCACGAGCCGCCGGGCGAGAATAGCGAAATCAGCCGTCTGGCCGGAGAGCGGACCGCCGTTCAGGCCCGATCGTGCGATCTGGCGCTGCTTTGCCTCGACGCGACGCGGCCTCCCAACGACTGGGAACGAGACCAACTGGCGGCGAACCCCGACCTAGGGCGGCTTGTCGTCTTAACCAAGTGCGACCGGCCGCGCGGAACCGATCTGCCCGCCGGCGCGATCCCGACCAGTGCCATCACCGGCGCGGGGCTGGACGACCTGCGGCGGCAACTCGCCCGCGCGCTTGGGAGTCTGGAGCCGCGCGAATCGCCCGCCAGCCTGACGGCCCAACGGTGTGCCGAATGTATGCGCGCGGCCGACCGGTCGCTGCGGCATGCCATCAGGCTCAACGCATCCGCGGCGGGGGAAGAGCTGGTCGCCGCCGAGCTGCGGGCGGCGCTGGCGGAATTGGGCAAGGTCGTGGGTGCCGTCTACACCGATGACATCCTGGACCGCATCTTCAGCCGCTTTTGCATCGGCAAGTAACGATTCTTTTTGCCCCGATGCCAAGGATCGCCTCTTGGCGGCGAATTCCCGGTAGTACCGTAGGCCGCGTACGGGTACTGATTGCTAGTGAACTGGAATTACAGCCAATTTCCGAATAGACTGACCTGGTGCAACTCCCCCCAGCGTGGCCGGAACAAGAAGTCGCAGAGCCACGAATCCCTATCCTTCCTGCTGAAAGCTGTGAGGTCTTCCATGCGATCCAACGTTTTGGCGCTTGTGGTGGTTGCCACGCTGTGTGCCCCGCCTGCTATGGCCGAAGGCACCAAACCCGCGATCGGTGCAAAAATCGACAACGTCACGCTGCGAGACCATCGCGGCAAGCCCTACTCGCTCGACGAGGTGGGCCAGGACAAAATCGTCGTGCTGGCGCTGCTGGGCACCGAATGCCCGCTCGCCAAGATCTACGCCTCCCGGCTGATCGAGCTGGCCGACAAGTACGAGCCGCGAGGCATCGCGTTTGTCGGGCTCAACCCGAACCGGCAGGACTCCGTAACTGAGATCGCCTCGTTTGCCCGAGTGCATAAAATCAAGTTTCCGATCCTCAAGGACCTGAACCAACAGGTGGCCGATGCGGTGGGCGCGACGCGAACGCCCGAAGTCGTCGTGCTTGATAAGCACCGCGCGATTCGCTACCGCGGCCGCATCGACGATCAATACGGCTTCAACAAAGCCAGCGCCAACTACCAGAAGCCCACTCCCCATAGCAATGATCTGGCCGATGCGCTCGAGGCGCTGTTGGCCGGCAAGAAGATCGTCAAAGCCGAGACCGCGGCGGCTGGCTGCCTGATCGGCCGCGATCTGGAGCCGGTGACCGACAGCGAAGTCACCTATTCGAATCAGATTGCGCGGATCATGAACGCCAACTGCGTCTCCTGCCATCGCGAAGGCCAGATTGCGCCGTTCACGCTCACCGGTTACGACGACGTCGCCGGCTGGGCCTCGATGATCGACGAGGTGGTGCGTCTTAAGCGGATGCCCCCCTGGCATGCCGACGAGCAGTTTGGTCACTTTCAAAACGACGCCCGCTTAAGCGACACCGACAAGGCGCTGATCGCGAAGTGGGTGGAAAACGGGGCGCCCGAGGGTGATCCCAAAGATCTGCCCGAGCCGCCCCAGTTCGCCGAAGGCTGGATGATTCCCCAGCCCAACGAAATCCTCTATATGCGCGACGAACCGTACGACGTGCCGGCCACCGGCGTGGTCGAGTATCAGATGTTCGTCGTCGATCCGGGCTGGAAGGAAGACAAGTGGATCACGGCGATCGAGCCGCGGCCGGGCAATCCCTCGGTCGTACACCACATCCTGCTGTTCGTGATTCCCCCCGACGGCAACGTCAACAGCGGGCTCGGCAGCGGCAATGACTTTCTGGGGGCTTTCGCACCCGGCTTGCGCCCCGAGCCGCTTCCCGAGGGATTGGCGCGCTACGTCGCGGCCGGCTCGAAGCTGGTCTTCCAGTTGCACTACACGCCCAACGGTTCGGCGCAGCAGGACCGCAGCTATTGCGGGTTCGTGTTCGCCGATCCCAAAACGGTGAAGAAGGAAGTGCAGGTGGCCAGCGCCGTCAACGCCGTGTTCCAGATTCCGCCCGGCGAAGGCGAATTCCCGGTCAAGGCGCGCTACGTCTTTACCAATGACTCGCTGCTTTTGACCCTGATGCCCCACATGCACCTGCGCGGCAAGGCCTTCCGCTACGAAGCCACGTATCCCGATGGTCGCACCGAAGTGTTGCTCAACGTGCCGCGCTACGACTTCGGCTGGCAGACGAATTACCGGTTGGCCGAGCCGAAGCTGATGCCGCGGGGCACGCGCATGGATTGCTACGCGGTGTTCGACAATTCCCAGGACAATCTGAACAACCCCGACCCGGCAAAGACCGTGGGCTTCGGCGACCAGACCTGGGACGAGATGATGATCGGCTTCTTCGAGGCGACGCCGGTCCATGAGGATCGCCAGAACCCGAGTGCCGAGCCTCCGCGGCTCTCGCGGCTGGACCGGTTCAACGTGATCCTGGCCGCCACCAAGGGCGAGCCCGACGACAACGTCAAGGTCGGCGCCTACATGGCGCTCTCGAATCCGGATATCTTCCGGCAGTTCGGGTTCATCCTGCGCACGATGGTTCCGCAAATCGACCGGGTTTGCATCACGACGGTCAAAGACGGCAAAGTCGTGGAATGGATGGGCCCGCGCTCCGAACGCGTCGTCGACAAGGAGCAGGAAGGCGACGAGGAAGTGGAACGGGTTATCGCCGAGGCAAAGAAGAAGGCGGCCCACGGCAAGCCGCTGCCCAAGAGCATCTTGACCCCGCTCGAGGCCGTCGACGCCAAGGGCGAAAGCCTGGCTGACTACGCTGCGGGTGACAAGGTTGTGGTCAACAACGACCTGAGCCAGGCCAAGGGCAAGCTCGTTCAAGAAATGATCAGCCGCGGCGCCAAGTCGAGCCTGCACGTGCCGGCCGAGATCCAGGGTGCTCGCGTGACGGTCAACTTCTGGAGCACCGACGCCGGCGCCTTCCCGCCTCAGGCCGAAGCGGTGTTAACGGCCGTCGCCAAGATCATGACCGCGCCCAAGGATCAAAACGCCCAAGCCGCCAAGTAGTCCACACTCCCCTCTCCCCTGGCGGGAGAGGGGCCGGGGGTGAGGGGGAAAAATCCCGCAAGTGCTTGAAACCAAGGGGTGGGGG
>JBBDNV010000095.1:0-4177 GCA_040877415.1 Pirellulales bacterium | reverse complement strand
AGTCGCAGACTCCCGACCCCTTTTTCGTCGCCGCTACGTCTTGTCCTCAGCCGCCGATTCTTCGCCTTTCTCCTTGAGCCTGCCGGCCTCGCGAAGCGCCCGGCGCAGCAAATAGTCAACCTGCCCGTTGACGCTCCGCAGCTCGTCATCGGCCCAGCGGCGCAGCGCGTCGAGAACGCGGGGATCGACTCGCAATAGAAAGGAGACGCGCGACATTTTGTTCCGGCGAAGTAGAAACGGCCCACGACGCGAGCCTTGCGTCCAGGCCGCGCGGGCCGTTTTTCAAGTTAGTTGTACAGCGTGCCCGTGTTGATCACCGGCTGCGTGTGGCGATCGCTGCACAACACGACCAGCAGGTTCGACACCATGGCGGCCCGGCGTTCGGGGTCCGAAAAACAGCCCTAAGCAGATCACGAGCGGAAGCCAGCCGGCAAGGGGTCGAAACGGTCGTTCTCGGATCATCGATGGTCCTCCCAACTGCAAGAAAAACGAGATATCAATATGATATCTTATTGATAGCACTTTGTCAATGTTACCGGCCAGGAAGGCCAGGAAGCCAACGGGCGGCGGCTGTGGTAGAAATGGGGTCCGGCGGGAGTCTGAGGCTCCCGAGCCGTTTCGGTCCCCAGGCGGCCCACGATTTAATATGTTAACGGCTTGGCAGCTTCACCACGCAATTCGCTTCGGACGCGACACGCGTACCTCTCGGTCCGCGCTCGCTCTACTCGTTGCGCTGTGCATTTCTAATGCCCTGGCGGTGACGGCCGCCGAGCCGCCGAGCGGGCGATTGACGCTCGTGGACGATTCCGGGTTCGGCGAAGAGTCGAACGTCGGCGTAACGCGCATCCGCGCCTGCGGCGACTGCCTGTATCTGGGAACCTGGAACACGAAGCGCGGCGGCCGGCTCTACCGATCCACCGACGGCAAAACGTGGCAGCCGCTCTCTGACTTCGGTTTTGGCAACCCGAACAATTTTACAGTTCAGTTCATCGCCCCGTTTGCCGGGCGGTTATACGTCAGCACCTGGAACTGGACCCAGGGGTTGGAAGTCTGGCGGGCCACGCTCGGCGATGCCGTGCCCTTTGCCGACTGGGACAAGGTCGCCTCGGGCGGATTCGACGATCGCCGGCAGATCATGACCACTTCGCTACTGGTCGCAGATGGCGCCTTGTACGTCGGCACGATCGGTACGTTCAACCTCACGGGCGGGTTTTTCTCGCCCACGGTCAAAGTGAACTCGGCCACCGGCGGCGTGTTGATGACGTCGCGCGACGGCCGCTCCTGGCGGCGGATCGACGCGCCGGGCTTCATGGTGTTTCCGCAGATCGGCATCGAATGGCTGGAAGCCTTCCAGGGCAAGATCTACATCGGCAGTCAAGCCCTCGACCACCCCAGCCAACTTTGGGTCTATGAACCGCCACGGCGTGGATGATCGCCGATTCTTGCAAAGAATCGAATCAGAGCACACACTGAACGGCCGCTCGACACCCATCCCACGATTCAAAGGATAGAAGCCATGGACCGCGTAATGGCAACTGCATGCGGGCTTGCGGCGGCCGCGGTCCTGTTGGCCGCGCCGGCTGCCCGCGCGGATGGCCCGCTCGTGGCCGGCGTCGCGTCGGTCGACCTGACGCCCGAACCGGGGCAACGACTCTGGGGTTACAGCAATCGAACCCACGCCGCGACGGGAAAACTCGACCCGCTCATGGCCAAGACCGTGGTGCTCAAAGCCGGCGACCAGTCGGTGGCCATCGTGGCGCTCGATCTGGGGCGCACGCCCGAAGAAGCCGTGTTGGCCAAGGTGCGCTCGCGCACGGCGGTCGCCTGCGGCATCGTCAACCTGTTCGTCACCGCCAGCCACACGCATCACGCTCCGGCCATGGAGTCGACCTCCGACAGCCCCAACCCCTACGCCGAGAAAGTCGGCGAGCAGATTGCCGATTGCATCTCGAAGGCCGCGAAACACCTGGTGCCGGTGCGGATCGGCGTGGGGCGCGGGATGGCCGACTTTGCGCACAATCGCCGCCGGCGCCTGCCCGACGGACGCATCGCCATGCAATGGCGCAATTCCGAGCGCGAGCCGACCGCGCCCGTGGACAAGGAATACGCCGTGATCCGCATCGATCGCCAGGACGGCACTCCGCTGGCCGTGCTTTTCAACTACGCCTGCCATCCCGTCGTGCTGGGTCCCGACAATTACGAGTACAGCGCCGATTACGTCGGCGCCGCCCGCGCGCTGGTCGAGGAAGAGCTCAAAACCACGTGCCTGTTTCTGCAGGGCGGCTGCGGCGACATCAATCCCTACATGGACAAGACGCCGCTCGATCAGGGCGGCCTCGCCGAGATGCGAAAAATGGGGCACGGGCTGGGTGAGCTGCTGGTGAAAACGGCCCGCGATACGGCGACCAGGGTGCCGGCCCATCCGTCGATCCAGTTCGAAGCGCAACAGATTCCTCTGCGAATGCGGTGGGATATCGAAGATCCCGAGGTCCGCAGCGTGCTGAGCAAGGCCTATGGCGCGCGGTTCGACAACTACATCGCCAAGACAATCAAGCACAACAGCGTTCCCTGCACGCTGACCACGCTCGTCATCGACGGCGATTTGGCGCTGGTGGGCATGCCCGGCGAGATTTTCGTGGCCTTTCAGACCGCGATCAAAACCGGCTCGCCCGTGGCCGACAGTTTCCTGGTGGGTTACACCAACGGCTACCACGCCTACTTTCCCACGTTGCAGGACGCCGCGGCTGGCGGCTACGGCGGCAAGACCGCCACGTACGTCGAGCCGGGCGCCGGCGAGCGCCTGACCATCGAGGGGCTGATCGCCATCTACAAAATGACCGACAAGCTGCACGACACGCCCCGGCCGGAAGATTTCAAGCTCCTGGAGTACGACGCCGTGCGGGCCGGCTCGGCCGGGAAGTGATGCCCGAATCGGCTCGGATGACAAGGTGACCGCCAGGCGGTACATTGGCGCCTGATCGAATTGAATCGACCGAACCTTTCCCGCCCGTCTCGCAGGTCGCATGGAACTCAACGAACTCGCCACGCCGGCTATGGTGGTCGACGCCGGGACGGTCTTTCGCAATCTGGAGCGGCTGGCCGATTACGGCGACGAACACGAGCTGGCGATTCGCCCGCACACCAAGACGCACAAGTCGCGGCAATTGGCGCAACTGCAGCTTGAGGCCGGCGCCGTGGGGCTGACCGCGGCCAAGGTGGGCGAGGCGGAGCTGATGGCCGAAGTGGCCGACGACGTGCTGTTGGCCTATCCGGCCATCGATCCGGCCCGCACCGCGCGCTTGGCCCATTTGGCGGCGCACGTCACGCTGCGCGTGGCCGTCGATTCGAAACTCGGGGCCAAGCTCATCGGCGATGCGGCAAACCGGGCCAAGGCTACGGTTGGAATCCTGGTCGATCTCGACGTCGGCTTGGGGCGAACCGGCCTGCAAACCCCCGGCGAAGCGCTCAAGCTCGCCCAATTCGTCGATGCCACGGCCGGGCTGCGGCTCGACGGCCTGTTTTGTTTTCCGGGCCACATCACCGAGCCCGCCGCCGAGCAGACGCTGGCGCTGGCCGCCGTCTCGGATAAGCTGGCCGAAACGCTCGATCTATGGGCCGATCACGGATTGCAGGCCCGCATCGTTTCCGGCGGGTCGACGCCGACCGCGTTTCAGTCGCATCTCGTGCCCGAATACACCGAGATTCGGCCGGGCACGTACATTTACAACGACATGAACACGGTGCGCGGCGGCTACTGCGCCCGGGATGACTGCGCGGCCCGAATTATCTCGACCGTGGTTAGCAATGCGGTTCCCGGACAGGTCGTGATCGACGGCGGGAGCAAGACCTTGACGATGGACCGCTGCTGGCCGGCGCCCGATAGCGGCCACGGGTACATCGTCGAGTATCCCGAAGCAGTGATCAAGCGTTTGAGCGAAGAGCACGCGCAGGTCGACATTCGTGCCTGCGGCCGCGCGCCCCAGCTGGGTGAGCGGGTGACCGTGATTCCCAATCACATTTGTCCGTGCGTCAATTTGCAGGACTCCGTCTGGTGGCGCGACGTTGAGGGGCAATTGGTGGAACTGGTGATCGACGCGCGGGGGCTGTTGGTTTAGCGCGACGCGATCCCCCGGCAAAGCCGGGGGCTAAACACGCGCGACGATTCGATTTCCATTAG
>JBBDNV010000094.1:0-23894 GCA_040877415.1 Pirellulales bacterium | reverse complement strand
TGTCGCGCATCGATCGGCTGAGCTGGCTGGGCGGGCTCGTGCCGCCGCTTTCGAACCGGGCCATCCGAAGCGCGGTGGCGCGGTGGCTGATGGAAAAAGTATTGGGCATCGCCCGGGGACGCAAGCTGCCGCGGTTCGCCGCGCGAAGCTTCCTGCGCGTCGCGGCCCGGCGTCGATTGACCCGCCCCACGCGCCGCGACGTGGCCAAAGTGCTGTACTTCGTCGACACGTACGCCAACTATCACGACCCGCAATTGGGCGAGGCCCTCGTGGCCGTGCTCGAACACAACGCGGTCGCGGTGTACGTCCACCCCGGCCAGCAACCCTCCGGAATGTCGATGATTTCGCTGGGCGCTCTGGCGGCCGCGCGAAAAGTCGCCGCGCACAACGTGGCGCTGTTGGCCGAAGCCGTCCGACAGGGTTATCACGTCGTGGCCACCGAACCTTCGGCCGCCCTGGCACTGCGGCACGAATACCTGTCGCTCCTGGACGACGACGACGCCCGGCTCGTGGCCGCCAACACCAGCGAAGCGTGCACCTTTCTGTGGCGCCTGCACCAGGCCGGAAAACTGCAGCTCGACCTGCGCCCCATCAATGCCGTGCTCGGCTATCACATGCCGTGCCACCTCAAGGCTCTGGGGGTCGGCGCGCCGGGCGAAAACCTGTTGCGGCTAATCCCCGGACTCGTCGTCGATCGCACCGAGAATACCTGTTCGGGCATGGCGGGCACCTTTGGGCTGAAGCGCGAAAACTACCGCGCCAGCTTGCGCGCCGGCCGCGCCCTGATCGGCAGCCTGCGCAGTCGGCGATTGCAAGCCGGCACCACCGAGTGCAGCTCCTGCAAGATCCAGATGGAACAAGGAGCCGGCAAGCCCACGATTCATCCCGTCAAGCTCCTGGCCTTGGCCTACGGGCTGATGCCGGAGATTGCCGACCTGCTTTCGGCGCCGGTCGAGGAGTTGGTGGTCACGTGAAAGTAAACATCCGGCTGTTCGCGGTGGCTCGGGAACTGGCCGGCCGCGACTCGATAGCGCTCGACGTTTCCCCTGGCACCACGATCGGCCAGTTGCGCGCGCGATTGGCCGCCGAAATTCCCGATCTTGCCCCGGTATTGCCGCACGTGCTGTTCGCCGTCGGCTCGGAATACGCCCGCGACGACCAGCCGATTTCCGACGGCAGCCAGATTGCGTGTATTCCCCCGGTCAGCGGAGGGTAAAATACAACACTAGCCCGAAGCGCAGGGGGCGTGCCATGCTCACGCTCGTCGTGAGCATGTGAGGCGCGGCGAGCATGGCCACGCTGGGCGTGGCATGGCACCCGGCTAGTCATCGAGACATCCAATTGCCATGATCGAGCTTATCACCGCTCCGATCGACACCGACGCGGTGCTCCGCCGGGTGGCTTCGCCCGAGGCTGGCGCCATCGTGTTGTTTTTGGGCACGACGCGCCGGTTCAGCGACGGCCGCGAGACGGCGTCGCTCGACTACGAGTGTTTCGCGGAAATGGCCCGCGGCAAGATGGCCGAATTGGAGGCCGAAGCGCGCCGCCGCTGGCCGCTGGTCGGATGCGCCATCGTGCATCGCGTCGGCCATTTGGAACTGGGCGAAGCCAGCGTGGCCGTGGCCGTCAGCACGCCCCATCGCCAGAGTGCGTTCGAAGCAGGCCAGTGGCTGATCGACACCTTGAAAGAAGTCGTGCCCATCTGGAAAAAAGAGAACTGGACCGACGGCGCAAGTGGTTGGGTCCATCCCGGGCTGGAAGTTCCGCAAACCAAAGCGATCTAATGAACCCCATAATCACCGCACGACTCGTCGACGCTTTTGGCCGCGTGCACACGAATCTGCGCGTCAGCGTCACCGACCGCTGCAATATCCGCTGCTTCTATTGCATGCCGGCCGAAAACGTGCGGTTCAAGCCGCGGCACGAGCTTTTGTCGTTCGAGGAGATCGAACGCTTCGTGCGCGTCGTGGCGCGGTTGGGTGTCAACAAGATCCGCCTGACCGGAGGCGAACCCCTGGTGCGGCACGATCTGGCCGTGCTCATCGGCAAGCTGGCCGCCGTGCCGGGCATTCGCGACATGGCGCTGACGACCAACGGCCTGCTCTTGGCCGACCAGGCCGTGGCGCTCAAAGCCGCGGGACTCAACCGGCTGAATATCAGCCTCGACACCCTCGACCGCGACACGTTCAAGCGCATTTCGCGGCGCGAAGGGCTCGAGCAAGTGCTCGAAGGCATTTTTGCGGCAAAGCGGGCCGGCTTCAAAAAAATCCGGCTTAATGCCGTGGCCTTGCGCGGCATCACCGAGCCGGAAATCGTGCCGCTTGCCGAGTTCGCGCGCAAGCACGATATGGAAATGCGGTTCATCGAGTTCATGCCGCTCGATGCCGACGGCCAATGGGACAACGACCAGGTGCTCTCGGGCGAAAGAATTCGACAGGTGCTCGAGCAGGAGATTGGTCCGCTGGTGCCGCTGGTGTCCGAAGACCCGAGCCAGCCGGCGACCGATTACGTGTTTGCCGATCGATTGGGCCGCGTCGGTTTCATCAACCCGGTGACCGAGCCGTTCTGCCATCGCTGCAACCGGCTGCGGTTGACGGCCGAAGGCCAGGTGCGCAATTGCCTGTTTTCGATTGAAGAATGGGACGCGCGCCAGGTGATGCGCGGCGGCGGAACGGACGACGAGCTGGCCGACCTGGTCCGCGCGAGTATCGGCGCCAAGAAGGCCGGCCACGGCATCAACAGCGACAAGTTCGTTAAGCCCCAGCGGGCCATGTATCAAATCGGCGGCTGACGCGCGCCGCAACCCGGACGATTTCATGCCAGAGCAACCGCGCGTCTATCTCGACAACGCCGCCACGAGCTGGCCCAAGCCCGATGCCGTTTACGCGGCGGTCGACCACTATCTGCGCGAACTCGGCGCGCCGGCCGGCCGGAGCGGATATGCCGAAGCGACGGAAGTTTCGCAAGCCGTCGAAAGCGCGCGGGTGCGCATTGCCGGCATGCTGGGCCTCGGCGATCCAACCCATCTGATCTTCACCGCAAACGGGACCGATTCGCTCAATCTGGCGATCCACGGACTCGTGCGCCCCGGCGATCACGTCGTCACGACCGTGGTGGAGCACAATTCCGTGCTGCGGCCGCTCGCGCAATTGGAAGAGACCGCCGAAGTCAGCGTGACGCGCGTCGGCTGCGACGCGGCCGGCGTGGTCGATCCCGATGAAATTCGCGCGGCCATTGGTCCCAAGACGCGGCTGGTGGCGATCAGCCACGCCTCGAACGTGACCGGCGCCCTGCAGCCGGTTGAGGAAGTGGCGCGCATCGCGCGAGCCGCGGGCGTGCCGGTGTTGTGCGACGCGGCGCAAACGGTCGGACATATGCCGGTCTGCCTGGACCGGCTGGGGGTCGATTTTCTGGCCGCCTCGGGCCACAAAGGTCTGCTCGGGCCGCTGGGCACCGGCATCCTGGCGATTCGACCCGACGCGGCCCATCGGCTCCAAAGCGTGCGTCAGGGCGGCACCGGCACCCAGAGCGAGCAAACCCGCCAGCCCGACGAGCTGCCCTCGAAGTTCGAATCGGGCAATCTCAACGTGCCGGGCATTCTAGGCCTGGCCGCCGGGATCGAATTTCTCCTGGAACGTGGGCTGGAGGGCATCGAGCGCGAAGGCCAAAGGCTGACCGAGCGGCTGCTTGTGGGCTTTCACGACATCGCCGGACTGCGCGTGATGGGTCCCGAGTCGGCGCACCAGCGCGTTGCGCTGGTCAGCATGGTGCTTTCGGGCTATGATCCGCAGGAAGTGGCGCTGGGCCTCGATGCCGCGTTTCGGGTCCAGGTTCGCTCGGGCTTGCACTGTGCTCCCGCGATGCACGAGGCGCTGGGCACGCACCAGAGCGGCGGCACCGTGCGATTCAGTTTGGGGCCGTTTACGAGCGAAGCGGATATCGATACCGCGATCGAAGCCGTAGCCGAAATCGCCGCCTCGAAAATGTCGATTTGAAAAAAGGGAATTGGCTCCGAGCAAACTGATTTCCCGCTGCGACCAACGATTCGCTCGGTGCCCGTCCCCTGTATTTCAACACGCCAGAGTCAGGAACCCTGTGCCGTGGACGAAAAACCCTGGTTTGAAAAAGGGCTCCGCTTCCAGTGCACCGGCTGCGGCGATTGCTGCACCGGCGCGCCGGGCTTTGTGTGGGTCAACCGCGAGGAGATCGCGGCTCTGGCCAAGCGGCTACGTTTGGACACCGCCGAGTTCGAACGGCGTTACGTCCACAAGGTCGGCGTCCGCAAAAGCCTCATCGAATACGCCAACGGCGACTGCGTGCTATTCGACCCGAACACCCGCAAGTGCACGGTGTACGACGATCGTCCCCGCCAATGCCGCACGTGGCCCTTCTGGAAGTCAAACGTCGCCACCAAAGACTCCTGGGACGAGACCTGCGCAGTCTGCCCGGGCAGCGGCAAGGGCCAGCTCCATCGGGTTGAAGACGTGCTGCATCAAATATCGATCGTCAAGCTTTGATCGCTTGCTGCGCCGTCAGGCTGGCGCAGCAACGACAGTAAGGTCGCCCGCCAAGTCTGCTCGCGCATGCGCGGCTCGGGGGACATTTCGCGCGAAGTGGCGCCGATTTTTTCGATTACTTAAACTTTGCCGGTTGCAGGGTCGATTAGTAGGGGCAAGTCGACGCAAAGGGGTTGCCGGAGGGCTTGCCAGAGGCGCGTTAGCGGCGCCGCGCAATCGGCGTTAAGACGAAACAACGCCATAGTTTACGAACAAGGAACGGAAACCGGCCTGATCCTTGACGTGTAAGGTCTTGCAAACAAAACACTTGTCGAGGAACAAGGGGGGCTTCGAATCGGCGCAGGCGCGAAGAATTGAGCACATGCAGGCGGCCCCGTGGCAGCGTTTGAGCTTGACTGTAGTTCTTATGCCATTTACACTTGGAGCATGACAAAGCCGGTCGACAGAGCGCTCTTTTGCCCCGCGCGCCCTTTCTCGATGAGGAGAACTGCGTCGTGACCAAGAAAGAGATCGTCAAAACCATATCGGACGAAATCGGCCTGACCCAGCTTAAGACCAAGGAAATCGTCCAAAAGACATTCGACGCAATCGTGGAAACGCTGGTCGAGGAACGCCGCATTGAACTGCGGAATTTCGGCGTTTTTGAAGTCAAGAAGCGGGCGGCGCGCAAGGCTCGCAACCCTCGGACCGGGGACAAGGTGTACGTGCCCGAAAAATTCGTCGTAACATTCAAGCCCGGCAAGGAAATGGAAGAACGCGTCCGCGAGCTGGAACGGCAGGCGGCCGCCTCCGAACGGGCCCGTTCCGGTTTGGGCGGTGAACCGAGCCACCCGGCCCCAGACGCCAGGCCGATTACCGAAACACTTGG
Organism: Pirellulales bacterium; assembly: GCA_040877415.1. GTDB lineage: Bacteria > Planctomycetota > Planctomycetia > Pirellulales > PALSA-1355 > JBBDNV01. Next base: position 18,509 of record JBBDNV010000094.1, on the reverse strand, counting down.
CAGTTCCGGATATAACGCGCCGAGCGGCTCGGGATAAAGACGGCAAAAACGGATCATTGGACGGCCGGCGGGCAGGCTGCGGCGGGGATGGACCCAAGCCGGTCTGGTGCGCAAAGGAGTGAAAACACCAGTCTAACACGCGGTCGTTTCAGTCAACGTTGAAGCTCGGCCACGTCTGCTTCAAGAGAGGCCGTTTTCGGGCCAAATTAACAGGTCCTCGAACGAATCAACCACCGCACGGCCGGGCCGCAACATGCCGGATTCGCGCGATAGCAAACAAGGATGCACCCGCGCTTTCTGATGCGATTCAGAGGGCGACGACGTTCACGGAGGAGTCGTGTGATGCGCAGGCTTTGCATGGCCGCGATCTTGAGCCTTTCGCTCGGCACCATCACGGGGTGCTTTCTGCCGATCTATTCCGGCGACCCGGTAGTCCGGACGCAGGAATTGATCTTCACCTCGGAAAACCTGCGACTGTTCCTCGAAGATTGGCAGCGCATCTGGTTCCAGGATCAACCGAGCCACTTGTCGCCTTATCGCACGCACGGCGGCATTATCTGATCGCCCTGGGGCGGATAAGACACAACGGCTCTTGACGCGAGCCGCTCCGCGACGAAGCGGCGCGCTGGCTTCGGTCGTTCACCAGCCCGACGGACCGCGGCGAGCGATGGCCGTCTCGCGTTGCCGCTCTGGCCGCCCGGGGATACATTACCCAATGCCGGGCGGCACACGACCGGCACCCGCGAATCTTACTTTCCTCCCGCTCGACAGGGCTCGCGTGAGTTCGCCATCCGTTGATCTTTCGGTTCGCCTGGGCCGGTTGCAACTGCCCAATCCGATCCTGGTCGCTTCGGGAACCTTCGGCTACGCGCGCGAGATGGAAAACCTGGTCGACCTGGCTCGCCTGGGCGGCATCCTGCCCAAGACGATCACGCCCCAACCGCGGGCCGGCAACACTCCCTGGCGGACCGTCGAAACGGCGGCCGGCATGCTCAACTCGATCGGACTGGACAACGACGGCATCGAGGCCTTCGTCGCGCACCATCTGCCCTATCTGGCCGGCGTGGGGGCGCCCGTCGTGGTCAGCATCGCCGGAGCTGATCTCGAAGAGTTCGTGGCCATGGCGGGACGGCTCGACGGACTACGCGGCGTCGCGGCGCTGGAATTGAATATTTCGTGCCCGAACGTCTCGGGCGGAGTCGATTTCGGCATCGACCCGACGATGTGCCGCCGGGTCGTCGAGGGGGTGCGCGCCGCCTGCGGACTGCCGATTCTGGCCAAGCTGACCCCCAACGTCACCGACATTGCCGCCATCGCCAAGGCGGCAGCCGATGGCGGTGCCGACGCCATCTCGGCGATCAATACCTGCCTGGCCATGGGCGTCGATTGGCGCAAGCGCAAGCCCCTGCTCGGCGCCGGCATGGGGGGCTTGAGCGGCCCGGCGATCAAGCCGATCGCGCTACGGTGCGTCTACCAGATCGCCCAGGCTGTCGACATTCCGGTGGTCGGCATCGGCGGCATCGCCACGCTGGACGACGTGATGGAATTCCTGGTGGCCGGGGCCAGCGCCGTGCAAATCGGCACGGCCAACTTCTACCATCCAACGGCCACGATGGAAATCCTCGACCGCTTGCCGGCGGCCATCGCCGAATTCGGCGTCACCAGCGCGAGCCAGGTCGTCGGCACGCTCTGGCGTAAATCGGCCGCCGACGGTCCGGTCACGCCCCGCTCGCCCAAAAACCCGTCACCGAAAACCACTGCCTGACACACCCGGCCCATGCGCGTTCTCTCCGGCATTCAACCCACCGGTCGACCCCACTGGGGGAACTATTTTGGCGCCATCCGGCAATACATCGACCTGCAGGATGAAGACGAGTCGTACTACTTCGTCGCCAACCTGCACGCGCTGACGACGGTGCGCGATCCGAAATTGCTGGCCGGCTACACGCTCGACGCGGCGATCGATCTAGTGGCCCTCGGCCTCGATCCCCAGCGGGCCACTCTGTTCGTGCAGTCCGACGTGCCCGAAGTTTCCGAGCTTTGTTGGCTGCTCTTGACCGGCACGCCGATGGGATTGCTCGAGCGGTGTCACGCCTACAAGGACAAGAAAGCCAAGGGCCTGGCCGCCGACGCGGGCCTGTTCAATTACCCGGTGCTGATGGCCGCCGACATCCTGGCTTACGACGCCGACGTCGTGCCGGTCGGCGACGACCAGCTTCAGCACGTCGAGGTGTGCCGCGACCTGGCCGGCAGCTTCAACCATCATTTCGGCGAAGTCTTCACGATGCCCAAGGCCAAGATTCTCGACACTTCGGCCAAAGTGCCCGGCACGGACGGCGAGAAGATGTCGAAAAGCTACCACAACACGCTGGAGATTTTCGAGGATCCCAAGGCCCAGCGCAAGAGGATCATGCGGATCACGACCGATTCGCGCCCGATGGAAGAGCCGAAAGAGCCCGAGACGGATCACCTCTTTCAGCTTTATTCGCTGGTGGCCACGCCCGGCGAGCGCGATCAGATGGCGGCCCAGTATCGCCGCGGCGGATTTGGTTACGGCGACGTAAAAAAGGCGCTGGCCGACGCCGCCGAGCGGTTCTTTGCCGAAGCCCGCACGCGCCGCGCGGAGTTGGCCGCCGATCCCAAACGCATTCATGACATCCTGGCCGACGGCGCCGCGCGTGCCCGCAAAAAAGCTTCCCAGGTTCTCGCCCGGGCCAAGAAAGCCTGCGGCCTGCTCTCCATGTAGCAGGCACACGCCGCGTGCCGTAGCCGAATTCGGGGCCACCCGAGCCTTCACTCTCGGTTTTCAGATGAACAACGCCGAGCGCTACCTGATCTGGCTTTTCGCGGGCGCGATGGCCACGGCGGCCGTTGCCTGGATCGCGTTCCAAATCCAACAGGACGGCATCGCCCCGGCGGTGCTGTTTCCAATTCTCGTAGGCGCGGTATTGGGGGCCGCGCTCGCGGCAATCGGGCGGGTTGTGCGTCTGCCGGGCCGGCGCGCGGCGGTGATCGGCGCCATCTGCTGGGGCTTGCTGGCCGCCTGCGCCCAAGACTACATTGGCCATAGATATCGGCTGCGGCTGTACGACGACGATCTCGGTCGTCGCAGTCCGCTGGCCGCCGCGATTGCGCGCGAAGGGGAGATGCTGCCAACGTTTTTCGACCACCTGGTCCTCACGTGGCGCGAAGGTCCCGTGTGGTGGTCGCTCGATTGCGTGTTGACCGCCGCCGCCGCCGCCGGCACCGTCACGGCCCTGGCAACGCGAAAACGCGCCGACCCGAAAACCCTCTCCCCTGGCGGCGGGAGAGCACTACAAACTCCTCTCTCCCTTGGCGGGAGAGGGCAGGGTGAGGGGGACTGAACCTCACGACGCTGTGCCCAATCCCAATTCGAACGGCGAACCCCGCATGGCTCAAATCATCGGCATCGGCACCGACATCGTCGAATGCCTGCGGATCGCGCAGATGATCGAGCGGCACGGCGAGCTGTTCATCAACCGGGTCTATACGCCGCACGAAATCCAGTACTGCCAAAGCCGAAAGCTGGCCACGCAGCACTTCGCTGCCCGCTGGGCAGCCAAGGAAGCCGTTCTCAAAGCTTTGGGCACCGGCTGGCGCAAGGGGATCAGTTGGCGCGACATCGAGATTCGCAACGACCCCGGCGGCCGTCCTTCGGTTGCACTGCGCGGCGGCGTGCTGGACGTCGTCGAGGAGCTCGGCATCATCGACATGCACATCAGCCTCTCTCACTGCCGCAGCCACGCCACGGCCTACGCGATCGCCGAAGGCCCCGAAGCCCGCGAACAAAACCCCGACGACGAATGAGCGCCAGACGATCGCCCATCGCCGGATCAGCCAGCCCAGCGCGGCTGTCGCGCAAGCGGCCGGCTACGGAAAACTGACGGGCAAGCTGGCGAGGCTGGCACACGACAACGCGTCGCTGGCGTTGGAAGGCAAAGAGGTCCTGAGTCGTCGACTCCCGACCCCGTCTGGCATCGATTCAGATACCGCCTTAGCTGCGCTTCGCCGCCGTGCGCTTGGCCGGCGACTTCTTCTTGCCGCCCTTCTTCAGCAGCGTGTCGCCGTGACCATTGCCCGAGGATGACGGCGCCTTCCTCGACACGGTCTTCGACGTCGGCGGCGCGGTCTTTGGCCTGGCGAGCTTGCGTCGCGACGATTTCTTCGGCGGGCCCAACGCGGCGCGGGCGGCCAATAGCTCAAGGGCCTGCTCGTGCGCCAGCTCGTCGGGCGACATTCCTTTGGGCAGCGAGGCGTTCGTCATGCCGTCGGTCAGATAGAGGCCATACCGCCCTTCGAAAAGTTTGATTTTTTGCTTCGTCACCGGCGATTCGTCGAAAACTTTGATCGGCTCCTTCGCCGCGCCGAAGCCGCGCCGCTGTGCCTTGGGTTGGGCCAAAAGCTCCAGGGCTTGTGGCAAGGTCACGTCGAGGGGCGAAAGCCCGGCCGGCAGGCTGCGCGTCTCTTCACCGCATTTCACGTAAGGCCCGAACCGCCCATTGTAAGCCACGACCGGCGAACCGCTCTCGGGATGATGGCCCAGCTCGCGCGGCAGCGAGAGCAGCTTGAGCGCCACCTCGAGCGTCACGTCTTCGCGCCGCATGCCCTTGAGCAACGAGGCGTTTTTCGGTTTTTCCTCGTCCTTCGGCGTGCCGCGCTGCACGTACGGGCCGAATCGCCCGACTTTCAGAAAGACGGGCTTGCCCGTCTCGGGACAGTGGCCCAGCGGCTCTTCGGCTTGCGCGGCATGGCTGAGGATTTCCAGCGCCGCCTCGATGGTCATTTCATCCGGCGCCATGTCGCCGCGCAAGCTCCCGCGCAGCTCACCCTGTTCGAGAAACGGCCCATAGCGCCCCACGCGCACATAGATCGGCGCTCCCCCTTCGGGCTTGCCGATCAGGATGCGCCCGATGTCGCGGGCGTCGATCTCCGCGGTCTTGTCGGCCAGCAGTTGCTTGAGGCCGGGTTTGCCGTCGCCGAAATAAAAGTTGTGCAAGTATTCGACGTGCCCCGATTCGCCGCGGCTGATCGCGTCCAGATCGTCTTCCATCTGGGCCGTGAACTGGTAGTCGACCAGGTAGGGCAGGTGGTCCGTCAACAGTTGCGCCACCGCGAACGCCACCCAGGTGGGCACCAGGGCATTGGCTTTCTTGAACACGTATTCGCGCGCCAGGATCGTGTCGATGATCGAGGCATAAGTGCTCGGCCGGCCGATGCCCATCTCTTCCAGGGCCCGCGTGAGCGAAGCTTCGCTGTAGCGCGGCGGCGGCTGCGTCGTGTGGCTCTTGGGCGCAAGCGCGCTAGGGGCAAGCGACTCGCCGACGGCGACGGCGGGCAATATCGTTTCCTGCTCGGCCAGTTCGGCCTGCGGATCGTCGCTTCCTTCGACGTAAGCCCGCAGATAGCCCGCAAAATCGATCGTCCTGCCCCCGACCTGGAAGACGGCGCCATCCCCTTCGACGGTGATCGTGATCCGCTTGCCGCGCGCGTCGGCCATTTGGCTGGCCACGGTGCGCTTCCAGATCAAGTCATACAGCTTGAACTCATCCTGGCTCAGCGCGCCGCGCAATTCCTCCGGAAACGCGAACGGGTGGCCGGCCGGGCGAATGGCCTCGTGGGCCTCCTGCGCGTTTTTGACTTTCGTCTGATACGTGCGCGGCTGATCGGGCAGATACTCGGCGCCGTATTGCGAAGTGACCAGGGAGCGCGCCGCCCCGACGGCCACTTGCGCCAGGTTGGTCGAGTCGGTGCGCATGTACGTGATGTGGCCCGTCTCGTACAGGCTCTGCGCCACTTGCATCGTGCGGCGGGCCGTAAAGCCGAGCTTGCGATTCGCCTCCTGCTGCAGCGTGCTGGTGGTAAAGGGCGCGTAGGGCCTGGACGTAAACGGCTTGTCGTCGAGCGCCGAGACGCGGAAATCGGCCCGTAACAGCCGCTCCACCAGCGCCGTGGCGCCCGGCTCGTCGAGCAACAGCAGGCTCGCATCCTTCAGCTTGCCGGTCGACGGATCGAAATCCTTTCCCGAGGGGGTTTTTCGGCCGTCGACCGAAATCAATTCGGCCTTGAACCTCTGTCCGTCGGTCTTGGCAAACGTGCCGAGCAAATCCCAATACGTGGCCGCGACAAACGCCATCCGCTGCCGCTCGCGCTCCACGATCAGCCGCACCGCCACGCTCTGCACGCGGCCTGCCGACAGCTTGGGCCGCACCTTGCGCCACAACAGCGGCGACACCTCGTAGCCGTAAAGCCGATCGATGATCCGCCGCGCTTCCTGAGCACGCACCAGGTCGTTGTCGATCGCGCGCGGATTCGCCAGCGCCTCTTCGATCGCCTCTTTCGTGATTTCGTGGAACACCAGCCGATGCACGGGCACCTTGGGCTTCAAGAGCTCGTTGAGGTGCCAACTGATGGCTTCCCCTTCGCGGTCTTCGTCGGTCGCCAGGTAAAGGTCTCGGGCGTCCTTCAAGAGAGCCTTGAGTTTGGTCACCTGGGCCTTCTTGCCGGGGGGGATGATGTAGACCGGATCGAAGTCGCTGTTGACGTTGACGCCCAGGTGGGCCCAGTCCTCACCTTTATATTGGGCCGGAATCTGCTTGGCCCCTTGCGGCAGATCGCGCACGTGGCCGATGCTGGCCTCGACCGTAAAATTGCGGCCCAAAAACTTGCTGATCGTGCGCGCCTTGGCGGGCGACTCGACGATCACCAGCGACTTGCCGTTCTTGTTGGTCGATTTCTTGGCCATGGGCTGTTGCCGGGTCGTCGGCTCGCAGTGAAACGATTTATCTGGAACTACGGTTCCCCCCGCTCTATCGATCGCCAGCGGTCGAAAAATCGCTCTCTGGCATCCGTTTCTCTTAATACATTCTTGGCACGTGCCCGGCCAAAGGATACCGGAACCGCGTGGAATGAAGCACGTAAAGTGCCTCCCAGTAGAGGCTTAAGGACTCCTTGCTAAGCCCCAGGCTCGGTCCGCCATCCTGGGCGAGCGGTATTTGCTTAATAGGCAGCCTAGTCGGCTGTCAAGCCATCTTTCCAGCCGGCCGACCGTTCCCACCCTCCCGAGGAGCGGTTTTATCGAGCAGCCTCAGGCCCTGTGGCGGCCGCCCGGCGGCCGGGTCTGCGGAGCGACCTTGCGTTTCTCAACTGTATTAGTACAATTAGTACAGTCGGATCCGATACCATGGAATTCACAATCAGCACCACCGCCGGCGTTCCCCTCTACCAGCAGTTGACCGAGCAGATTTGCTCGGCGATTGCCCGCGGGCGACTGCGCGGCGACGAGCGGCTGCCGTCGGTGCGCGAGTTGTCGCAGTCGCTGGTGGTCAATCCGAACACCGTGGCCCGGGCCTACACGGAACTGGAGCGCGACGGCACGCTCTACACGCGTCCGGGTCTGGGCGTGTTCGTCAGCCGATCGCGACCAGCGCTTCCGAAAAAGGTGCGCCGCGAGCGGCTCACCAAGGGCGCCGATCAGTTTCTGGTCGACGCGGTGCGCCTGGGCTGCGAACGCGCGGAAGTCCTGGAGCTGGTCGACGAGCGGATGAAACAATTCCAGTGGCCATCATCCGCCGCGCAGGCCTCGTGAAAGGTGAATCGATGTCAGGCGACAATCGAAGCGATGCAATCAAGATCGACGGATTGACGAAACACTACGGCAGCCGGCGGGTCGTCGACAGTATTAAGCTGCGCGTTCCCGCCGGATGCGTCTATGGGTTGCTGGGACGCAACGGAGCGGGCAAATCGACGTTGATCAAAATGCTTTTGGGAATGGTGCAACCCGACGTGGGCCGAGCGACCCTTTTGGACGAAGACATTACCCAACTGCGGCCCCAGACTCGGTCGCGAATCGCTTATCTAGCCGAAGGCCACCCGCTATACCGCTGGATGACCGTTGCCGGGGCCGTGCGATTCACCCAGGGCTTCTATGAAAGGGAAGCCTGGCACGAGGGGTTTCTCGGCAGCATTCTCGACCATTTTGGGATTTCGCCCAAGGCGAAGATCGGCCGACTCTCGAACGGCGAACGGGCCCAAGTTTCGCTGGCGCTGGCGTTGGCCTCCGATCCGCAACTCTTGATTCTCGATGATCCGACGCTGGGGCTCGACACCGTGGTGCGGCGCGACTTTTTGGAATCGATGATTCACTTGATCCAGCGCAGCGGCCGCACGATCCTGTTCAGCTCGCACATTCTGGGCGACGTCGAGCGCGTCGCCGATCGCATCGGCATCATGGTCGACGGCGTGATGCGCATCGATTGCCCGACCGATCACTTCAAGACACAACTGCGCCGCGTGGTTCTGGATTTCACCGGATCGGTGCCGCGCTTTCCGGATTGCGCGGGCCTGGTCAGCCAGCGCCAGATCGGCGGCAAGCTGGAGTTGGTTGTCGTCGGTTATGGCGAAGAGCATGCGGCGCTAGCCGAATCGTTGGGCGCCGAAAGCGTCGAAATGATGGAATTGAACCTGGAAGACGCGTTCATCGCCTACACGCGCGGCGAAACCCGCCCCCTGCCCAGCCTCGAATGGGAGCCCGTCGGATGTTGAAAACGCTGGCCTGGAAAGAATCGCGCGAACTACTGCCGCTGGCGGTCCTGGCGCTGGTGGCTCAGGGCCTGTTCTTCGCCGCCCCATGGCTGCCTCTCGTTCGATGGTCTGGCGACCGCGGCACCATTCCCTTTGTCAATCAGTCGGCCGCGACTCAATTGCTGTACCTGGCGGGCATTGCTGCCATTGCCGCCGGCCTGTGGCAAACGCTTTGGGAATCGGGCCGCGGCACGTTCCAGTTCTTGTTGCACCGGCCCGTCGAGCGCTCGCGCGTGTTCACCGTCAAGCTCGCGGTCGGCATGGCCGCCACGCTCCTGGTCGCCGGCCTGCCGATCCTGATCTACGCCCTGTGGGCGGCGCTCCCCGGCACGCACGCCAGTCCGTTCTTCTGGTCGATGACCACTTGGGCCTGGCTGATCTGGTTTCGCCTGCCGATCGTCTACCTGGGAGCATTCCTCAGCGGCCTGCGCCCGGGCCGCTGGTTCGGCAGCCGGGCGTTGCCGCTGGCGGCCGCGGTGCTCGTGGTACTCTTCATTTTCGCTCTCGAACAATGGCCGCTTGCATCGCTGGTCGCCACGCTGGCGGTCGAAGCCTGTTTTCTGTCGGTCATCTATCGCGTCGCCGCGACGCGCGACTACTCCTGACGCACGAGCCCTGCCATGCATTCCACCGCGAACCGCAAATCGACCGCTGCTTTGATCCTGCTGGCCACGATCCTCACGGTCGGCCTGATGGCGGTGTGGGCGGTGGCATTCGGAGTCGGCGCGATGGTCGTGTCCATGTTTTCCCCGTCCCGTCGTATCGACCAGCTCGTCTTCACGATCGAGGGACAGCCGCTCTTGCTGTCGTACGCGTTCCAGGGCGGAACTTATGACTACAACCAGGAGATCTATCGCACGCTGGATGGCAAGAGAATCGAAGACCCCGACTCGTTACATCTCACGGAAGCCTCGTACGCTCGCGAGATACCCCCGGGAGTTCGGACCGATAGGGCTTTGACCGGCTGGACCTGGCGCATCGTCGGCTTTCTGCAGGGTCGACCCGCTCCGGTCATTTGGTACCTGATTCACGACGAGTGGCCCGACGGCCAGGCCTACTTCGCCGCCTACGAACCCAACAGCAAGCAATTGATCGGCTATCTGGGCCGCGGCGGATTCCGCCCCAGCCTTCCACCGCCGGACGAGCGCTTTACGATCCCCTTGAACCTATTCTTTAGCGGAGCCTACGCGCCGCTGGTCGGAGCAGCGGGACAAGTGCCTTCATCTCAACTCCCCAACGGCATCTTGTATCTGGTTTCCGATAACTCGCTCGTCAAAATCGACCTCGTCCGCCAGGCGGTCGAACCCGTGGCCATGCCCGAGCGGGTCATTGCCGTGAGCACCTATCAGGAACTGAAGGCTGTGCCCGACGACCGCCACGCCACGTATGAAGACCGCCTGGTCGTGCGCTTGCCCAAGGAGCTGCACATCCTGTCTCTGGAGGGTAAGCCGCTGCGCACGTTTCCGTTGGCCGAACCGCTGCGCGATGCCACGCTCTCACTCGTCGGTACCACCACCGACGAAACGATTCTTCAGGCCCGCGGCGACGACCATTGGTCGAGCGAACTGTACTGGGTCGGCCCGCAGGGCGAAGTCAAACGCCACGAACGGGTGACCCTCTACCGCGCCTCGCCCCCGGACAAACGGGCCACCGCCTGGGCCATCACGGGCATCGTGCCCATGCCCGCGGTGCTCTTGGCAGGCTCGCTGTTGGCCGCCGCAAACAAACCTGTCGGCCGCCAGCCGGCGCCGGATTTCGCCGCGGCCTTTGCCGAAATCGTGTCCTATGCCTGGCTGCCGTTTCTGACGCTACTCGCCGTGTCGGCGGCGCTAGCGTTTATCGTCTACCGCCACCAGCGCGCGGTATCCGATCACGGAGCGGTCGCCTGGGCCATTTTCGTTGTCCTGCTCGGGCCGCCCGCGGTCGTTGGTTATTGGCTGCACCGTCAATGGCCGCCCAAGGCTCGCTGCGAAAACTGCGGCGCCGTCGTGCCGCGCGATCGTGCGACGTGCCTGGCATGCCGAGCCGTGTTTCCCTCGCCCCCGCCAAAAGGCATCGAAGTCTTCGCCTGAGCCATACGAACCCGAAGCGCCAGCGAGGGAGCCATGGAGAGAAACGCGGCCGTGCTCCCTCGCTCGCGCTTCGGGCTCGTGTACGTTGCTGCGCTCGCGTCGGGCTAATCTGTCCCGCCGCGGGCGGCAAATCGCGGCGCCCTTTGGGATTGCATTGTGGCGAGCCCCCCTCCTACAATTTCTCCAAACGGCCTTCCAATCGGCCGCATGCGTCCCGCACGCTCGCTCAATTTTCTCAAGCTGGCGGCTGCCCGAGGCGCCCGTAGTAAACCGGCAGCCGTCGCACATAAGGGGTATCTCGCGTGGCTAGCCCATTCGCCGTCTTTCGCCGCAATCAGAAGATTCTGCTAGCGACCGTGGGCATCGGGGCCATGGTGGCCTTCGTGTTTCTTCCTCCGTTGACGCAATACATGGGCGGCAGCGCCAAGCAGGCAAACCCCGTCGTCGTCGAGACCGACTACGGCAGTTTCACGCAAAGCGAATTGGACAATCTGGAATTCTCGCGCGACGTCGTCGACCGGTTCCTGCAGCGGGTCACGACCAAAGTGATCGCCAACCAGGTCGGCCAAGGAAACCTCGATGCGCGCCTGTACCAAACCCTGGCCGAGCGCCATTACATGATCTGGCGCCAGCAATTGATGGCCCGTTCGCAACAGGGGCCCGAAAAGGCGGCCATCGAGACTTTGGTCTTGTCCAGGCGGGCCGAACAGATGGGCATGGTCATCAGCGACCAGGCGATCAACGATCTGCTCAAGCAAATCACCGACAACAGCGTCACTCCGGCGGAACTGCAGGAAATCATCCGCGGCCTGCAGCCCACGCGGCCGATCGGCGAGAAGTGGCTGTTCGAAGCGATTCGCACCGAGATGCTGGCTGCCGAATATGCGCAGTTGTTCGTCCATAGCCTGCGCGACGTCCCGCCGGCTCAGCGCTTCGAATACTACTCGCGGCTCAACCGCCGGGCCACCGCCGAGGTGATGCCGCTGGCCGTGGCCGATTTCGTCGGCCAGGTCGCCGACCCCGGCCAGGAGGAAATCAAAAAGTTTTACGACGTACACAAGAACGACTACCCAAATCCCGATTCCCCCGAACCGGGATTTAAGGAACCCAAGCGGGCCACCTTCCAGTGCTTCGAGGCCGACATCGACCAGCTCACCGACCGGATCAAACCCGAGATCACCGAACAGGAAATCGCCACCTACTACGACAAAAACAAGGAGCAATTCCGCGCGTTCGATTTCGACGACAAGGGGGCCGCCGAAAAGCTCGAGGCGGAAGGAAAGGAAGGCGAAAGGGGGCCCGAGGGCGAGAAGCCCGCCAATGAGCCGAAATCACCTGACGACAAGGGCACCGAGCCGGAGAGCGAAAAGCCCGGCGAAAAACAGCCCGCTGCCGAGAGCGAAAAGCCCAGCGAAGAAAAGCCCGCCCAAGAAAAGCCGGCTGAAGAAAAACCTTCGCAGCCCAAGGCCCAAGACAACACAGAAAACAAGGACGACTCCGCACCGCAAGCCGGACTGGGAACCGGTCGATCGATCGTGCTGACAAGCGCGACGTTGGCCGGCGACGATCCGCCCGACGACAGTCAGCCGGCCGGCGAAAACCCGAACGAGAAAAATGCGCCGGCCGAGGCCACCAGCGCGGAGGGGCCCGGCACTCCGCCCGCCAAACCCGAGACAAGCGCGCCAGCCGCCGACAAAACGGCCGGCGAAAAGCCGCCCGATGCTTCCCAGGACGAGCCGGCCGCAGGCCAAACGACCGAAAAGGCCGCGGAGAAGCCCGCGGAAGAAAAGCCGGCCGAGGAACCGCGCTTCGAGCCGCTCGCGAAGGTCGCCGACACGATCCGCACGACGCTGGCCCGGCAAAAGGCGGAAGAGCGCGTGCGCGAACAATTCGACGAGCTTTCCGGGGAAATGCGCCGCTATACGGACGAGCAGGATATTTACACCGCCGAAAAAGGAACCAATCCCCGCGCCAAGCCCCCCGTGCCTCTCAATTTTTCCGAACTGGCCAAGGGCAAGGACGTGCAAGCCCGGGAGCTCAAATCGGTCACCGCCGAGCAGGTGGCCGAGGAAGGCATCGGCAAGGCCTTTCGTATCGTTCAAAGTCAGGGCTCGCCCATTCCTATGACCGTGCCGTTTGTCAACTTCGCTTTTGCCGAAACGCTGCCCACGTACAAGGCCGAAGTCATTCAAAACAACGACAACGACGCGTTTCTGTTCTGGAAGACGCAGGAGGAACCGGCTTACGTGCCTCCGCTCGATCAGATTCGCGACAAGGTGGTTCGGGCCTGGAAGCTGATCAAGGCCCGGGAGGTGGCCCGCAAGCGCGCCCTGGAATACGCCGTCCAGGCCCGCGCGCTCAAGAAACCCCTTCAGGAATTGTTCGGCACGCAGACGACGCTCAAAATCAGCGACACGGGCCCTTTTAGCTGGCTGACATTGGGAAACGTGCCGGAGCAGCCCGGCGCTCAGCCCCGTCTGAGCGAAGTCGAAGGCGTGGATCGGGGCGGCCCCGAGTTTATGAAAGCCGTCTTCAGTCTCGAGGCGGGGGGAATCGGGATTAGCCTGAACGAGCCTGAGACCATCGTCTATACAATTCGGCTGATCGCGTTCGAGCCGGTGCTGGACGAGCTGCGCGACGATTTTGCCCGCACCAATCCCAGCCGCTACATGGCCGCGGCCGGCGACGACCAGCGCGCGATTTACCAGGCCTGGCTGGCGGAACTGAACAGCGAAGCCGGCGTCCACTGGATCCGCCAGGCCGACACCCGCCGCCAAACCGACCAGGACGACGCGGAGTTTTGAGTTCGAGCGTCCGCCGGCAAGGCCGATGCGGCGCGAGCCAATCCCTCGCAGAGCCGGCGGATCGCTGGCTCGCTACCGCCGCGGCTTGAGAATCACCGCGGCCAACGGGGGCAGCGTAATGGGAATCGAGAACGGCCGGCCGTCCCACGGCAGGTCTTCGGCCATGCGGCCCGGACCGTTGCCCAGATTGCTGCCGCAGTAGTACATCGAATCGCTGTTGAAGATTTCCTCGTACCAGCACATTTCCGGCACGCCCAGCCGGTGCAGCGTGCGCGGAACGGGCGTGAAATTGCAAGCCACCACCAGAAAGTCCTGCGGATTCTTCGCGCGGCGCACAAACGCCAAAGTGCTCTGCTCCCAGTTGTGGCACTCGATCCACTCGAATCCCTGGTACTCGAAATCCACTTCGTGCAAGGCCGGCTCGCGGCGGTACAGTCGGTTCAAGTCGGCCACCAGCCTTTGCAATCCCTGGTGCGATTCCCACTGGAGCAGGTCCCATTGCAGGCTCGAATCGCAATTCCACTCGTTCCACTGTCCGAATTCGCAGCCCATGAACAGCAGCTTCTTGCCCGGATGCGAAAACATGTATCCGTACAAGAGCCGCAGGTTGGCGAATTTCTGCCACAAATCGCCGGGCGCCTGGTCCAACATCGAGCCCTTGCCGTGCACCACTTCGTCGTGCGAAAACGGCAGCACGAAATTCTCCGTGAACGCATAAATCAGGCTGAACGTCAGCTCGTCGTGGTGATACTTCCGGTGCACCGGGTCGTGGTGTATGTACTGGAGCGTGTCGTTCATCCAGCCCATGTTCCACTTCAGGCTGAAGCCCAGGCCGCCCAGATACGTGGGCCGCGAGACGCCGGTCCAGGCGGTCGATTCTTCGGCCACCGTCAGCACGCCCGGATATTGCAGATGGGCCTGCTCGTTGAATTCCTTGAGGAAGCTGATGGCCTTGAGGTTCTCGCGTCCGCCGTACTCGTTGGGAATCCACTCTCCCGGGCCGCGGCTGTAGTCGAGATAGATCATCGACGCCACGGCGTCGACGCGCAGCCCGTCAATGTGATAGCGGTCGAGCCAGAACAGCGCGTTGGTAATCAGAAAATTGCGCACCTCGTTGCGGCCGTAGTTGAAGATCAGCGTGCCCCAATCGGGATGCTCTCCCTGCCGCGGATCCGCATGCTCGTACAGGTGCGTGCCGTCGAACAATCGCAATCCGTGCGCGTCGCGCGGGAAGTGGGCCGGCACCCAATCCACGATCACGCCAATGCCGTTCTGGTGGCATTGATCTACGAAGTACATGAAATCCTCGGGCTCGCCGTAGCGGCTGGTCACCGCGTAGTAGCCGACCGTCTGATAGCCCCAGCTGCCCGAGAACGGATGCTCGCTGACGGGCAACAACTCCAGGTGCGTGTAGCCCATCTGTTTGCAGTAGTCGACCAGATCGTGGGCCAGGTCGCGGTATCGGAGCCAGCGATTGGGATCATCGCCGGGCCGCCTCCAGCTTCCCAGGTGAACCTCGTAGACTGAAATCGGCGCATCCAGCGCGTTGGCCCGGTGGCGCGTGGCCATCCACTCGGCATCGCCCCAGACGTAGCGGTCCAGATTGGCGACCTTCGAGGCCGTTCGCGGCGGCAGCTCGGCGGCAAAGCCGTAGGGGTCGGACTTTTCGACCACCGTGTCGCGATGGCGGATGTGATACTTGTAGATCGCGCCGACCGTGAGTCCCGGCAGGAACAATTCCCAAATGCCGCTGGGAATGTGCTTGCGCATCGGGTGGCTTTGCGGATTCCAGACGTTGAAGTCGCCGATGACGCTGACGCCCGTGGCGTTTGGCGCCCACACGGCGAAGTTCACCCCTTCGATGCCGTCGACCGAACGGAGCTGCGCGCCCATCTTGCGGTAGCTTGTCCAGTGCGTCCCTTCGGCCAGCAGGTGCAAGTCGAAGTCGGACAAATACGGCGGAAAGGCGTAGGGATCGTGCATGATTCGTTCGCTGCCCTGCTGGTCGGCCACGCGCAGCAAATACCGGTGCCTCGACTCCGCCTTGCCGATCGGAAAGATCGCCTCGTACAACCCGGCCGGATGAATGCGCCGCATCGGCTGGGCCGCCTGGTGTCCGCCGTCGACGACCCAAGCCTGGCTCGAACCCGGCAAAAACGCGCGAACGGCCAGCACGCGGCGCCCGGCGGTCACCACCTCGTGCGGACCTAGAAGCTCAAATGGGTTTTCGTAATGCCCGTCCAGTAGCGGGCCGAGTTTCTCCAACTCCACGGTCGTGCGCGTCGTCATCAACGAGTGCCTTCTGATTGTTGAGCACGAACGGGGTCAAGTCCAGCGGAAAAATCGTGCGACGATTTCTCCGCCGAGCGGGAAACCCCGGCCATTAAGGGACTTATTCAAATCGCACAACGGGCGCCAATCGCGCGCGGCGCTCGGCCATCCACGACCGCAAACCGCGCACGCGGTCTTCGCACCATCGCTTGCAGGCCGCCAGCGCGCCGCGCGGGCGGCCGCCGAACCAACGGTGCCGGGCCGGG
The DNA here is from genome assembly GCA_040877415.1 of Pirellulales bacterium. GTDB lineage: Bacteria > Planctomycetota > Planctomycetia > Pirellulales > PALSA-1355 > JBBDNV01. Next base: position 2,495 of record JBBDNV010000094.1, on the reverse strand, counting down.
CAAACCGTGTGCGCGCCACGAGCCTTAATCCGGCCACCATCGGCCGTGCCGTGCGGCAGGTCGAATCGCCAGGTTCGGCAATCCAGTTGGTGGTACAAGAGCGCGCGATCCACCCGTTGCCATAAGTCGCGGTTCTTCACCGGCACCATTTCGCCGTAGTGTTCCCACTGCCAGTCGTTGGCGCGCCACTCGTCCAGCCCGTACGTCAATCCGCGATTGACGTACTTGCTCGGCGTGACCAGCGTGACGCGCGACGGCTGCTCGAGCGCTTCGAGCCCGCGCACCACGGCCAACAATTCGAGCCGCTCGCCGGCAACGTCGGGCTCGTCATCGGCCGCTTCAAACTGCTGGGAGCCGTCGACCGATTGGAGCACGAATCGCCATTGACCTTGCTCGCGCTGGCGACGCGATTCGGAAAAGAGCAAATAATGTGGTGTGGCTGCTTTCATCGTGGGAGGTATCAGGATATTTCGACTTAAGAGCCAGCCATCGCAAGCGCGACGCGCGCCGAATGCTTGCGACGCGCGAGCCGCTGGGCCCGAACAGTTTCACCTATCGGCAGCGGTCACCCAGATTCTCCACTTTCTCCAATCGTGAAAGTGAAGCGACGCTCTGCCGCGTTGTGATGTGACGAACATAGCGTTTGTTTCGTCATCCGAGCCGAAATAAAAATGTGCCGTGCCCACGCACGTCGTGAGAAACGCGTGAGTATGGCATCCCGATTATCGGAGTCGTGGGTGCAAGCCGTTCCCGGGGCAGCCCGAGCCGGCAGCCACGCGCCATCCGTGCGCGCGGCTGCCGGACGGACTGCCGGCAGCTCGCCCGGGACTGTCTCCCTCACGGTCCTTTGGTGGGGGTCACCTCAGGCGACCAGCTTCATCGCGGGAACTTCGCCGGTAATGCCCTCGATAAATTCCTCAAAAATGCGCAAATCGAGGGCCGAGGCCGAATCGCTCTCCGGATGGAACTGCGTGCCGAAAGCCAGCCAATCGGTCGTGCTCTCGATGGCTTCGACCACGCCGTCCGGACAGCGGGCCGTCACCCGAAAGCCGGGAGCCACGTCGTCAACGGCCATGTGGTGCAGGCTGTTGACGCGGATTTCGCCGTCGCCGTATACCCGCTCCATGAGCGAACCGGCCACGACCTCCAGCCCGTGGCGATGGGCCGGGTCGATCAGGTCCTTGTGGGGCAGCGCCTTGGGCAGGTCTTCGGGAACGTGCAAAAACAGCGTCCCGCCCTGCGAGACGTTGAGCAACTGCACGCCGACGCCGATGCCGAAGACGGGCATCCGCAGCTTGGCGATGAGTCGCATCAGGCGGCGATCGAAATCTTCGCGCCGTTCGTCGAGCGGCCTCCCGGCGGGGTGCAACATGTAGCCGTCTCGGCGCGGATCCAGGTCCGCCCCGCCGACCAGAACCACTCCGTCGAGCATGTCGACCAGACGCTTCAAGTCGGCATCATCCTTGGTGGGTGGCAGGATGATCGGAATTCCGCCGGCTGCGGTCACCGAATCGTAGTATCCGGCACAGACGTACGTGAACGCGGGAGCGTCCTTCTTCGCGGCACGATAGTCGGCGTTGAGCCCGATCAATGGCTTCGATCCCATGCATTCCTCCAGCGACATTTCCTTTGTCGCGTTTGAGAGTGGGGAAACAGAACGAAAAGAGGCCTCTCTAGCGCAGGTCTCGCGAGAAGCACAATGACAGGGCACAAGCTCGCCGGCGCTTGCCGCGCGCCGCGAGGCCCCCCAAGCACACACCGCCAGGAACGAACGGAGAGTGCATCGTCCCTGATGCAGCCATTTGCTTGAGAAACTGCCGAATCGTTGGTCCCCTCCTGGGCACAACGCCGGAGCATTTTCCCTAATGGTTCGGCCTCAAACTCCTCTACGGCTGGTGCCGTGCTTACCGACGTGGGATTGCAAGTCGAAAGGAATTTAAGCATCGCGAAACGGATTACAAGGGTCTGGGCCTATTTTGGTTGCCCTCGGTTTCGCTAGCACAACATCATGATGCGTTTACACGGTGCGGCGTGCGTGGGGCCCTGTTCGGCGTGCTGGGCAGCGGCTAGTCTGAGGCCCATGCAATACCACAACGTTTGTCTCGAAGCGCTTGTATACACGCTGCCCGACGAAATCGTTACATCCGGCCGGCTGGAAGGCCAACTGGAGCCGCTCTATCGACGGCTGCGCTTGCCGGAGGGGCGGCTGGAATTGATGACCGGCATCCTCGAGCGTCGCTTCTGGCCCCCGGACACGCTGCCCAGCCAAATGAGCAGCCTGACGGCCGCCAAATTGATCGACGCCGCGGCGATCGAAAAGCGACACATTGGGGCGGTGGTTCACGCCTCGGTCTGCCGCGATTACCTGGAGCCGGCCACCGCCTGTGCCGTGCACCGGCAGCTCGGCCTCGGGGCCGATTGCATGATCTACGACGTCTCCAACGCCTGCCTGGGCATTCTCAACGGCATCGTGCAGGTGGCCGACATGATCGAGC
>JBBDNV010000093.1:0-23913 GCA_040877415.1 Pirellulales bacterium | reverse complement strand
GCTAGCGGACTAAGCTAGCGGAGGAGTTTTCTTCAGAGCCGTGATGTCCCCTTTTTGCCTCCTTTTTGCCTCCCTTATAAGGCGCTCAACCCTGCGACGTCCAGGACGATAAATGCGACCACCGTTGCAATCCCCAGTGCAAACCACGCAAGCGTGCGGCGCCGTGCCTTTAACCCCTCTTCTGTATAATAGTCTGGCCGGGCCAATAACAATAGAAAGTTGAGTGCTGTCGAAAACGATATGCCGGACCGCCTTAAACGGGCAGACACAAATAAGTTATATGCAGTGCCACAGCAACTCAGAACAAACAGTGCCGCAAGTGCCATATGCACGAATGCTGTATTGCCCATAACGACTCCGCGGAAAGGTCTAGCAGTGAGTTCTGCTCGCCCGAACCGAAATCTGCGAACATCTGATGTCGCCTTATCTCATCCCCTTTCAAATCGCAAGCGAAAAATAACCTCTTGATCTCTGGCCCCCTCACCCTGCCCTCTCCCGCAAGGGGAGAGGGGTCCCGGGAGAAGAAGTTGCCTTGCGGTTGAACTTACTTGCTGAGCGTCGAGGGCATCTCAAAGGGCAAGATGTCGGGCACGACGCTCACTTCGGTGGTGAACTTGAACGGATACTTGTGGCCCGTCGGGTAGACCAATTCCACGAAGAAGGCGGTGAAACCCTTCGGGGGCGGATCGATTTTCGCCACGTACGTGCCGTCGGATTTCGGCTCGAGCGAACTTTTCGTGTACGCCTTGCCGATCGTGTCGACGCGGAAATCGCGGGCGTCGGGGTTCGTGGCCTGCCACACGGTCACCTCGGCCGGCTTGTCCTGCACCGCGACCGTGAGTGAGCCATCCTTGCCCTTCTTCCACGAGAATTTTGGGCGCGGCTTTCCTTCCAGCACCGACAAATAAAACGCCGCCAGGCTCTCGCGCGCGTCGCTCCCTTCCAGGTTGTGCTTAGCATTTTCCACGTATCGCAGCGACTTCGGCTCGGGCAGCTCGCCAAAATAAAACTGCGAGTTGTCGGGCAGGAAGAACTGGTCGCCCGAGGCGTTGATGACGTACTTGGGAATCTTCAAGCGCTCGCGATGGCGATAATTGTAGGGATCCTCGATCGCCAAAATCTCGCGATACTCGGGCGTGCCCACCTTGTCGGGAAACAGTCCGTGTCGCACGTAGTCTTTCAGGGCCGGCGAAAAAAAGCCGTAGGCCTGGTAATGATGCCGGGTGATCACCTCGGAATTGAGGGCGTCGATCACAATCGGAATGATGGCGATGACGCGCCGGTCGACGACGCCCACGAGCCAGGTGGTCCAGCCGCGTTTCGATCCGCCGGCCACGACGAAGTTTTCGATCTTAATTCTGCCGCCCTCGTCGGAGGCGAAGAACTCCTGCAGGGCGTCCATGGCGCGCACGCCGCTTTTCACCATGGCCAGCCGCACCAGCCAGTTGGGATCGCGAGTGGCCATGTACTTGACGCGGGTGTAAGCGATGAGGTTGTCCTCATAGCGCTCCTCGTCCTTCGAATCGGCAAACACCAGCGGCTGATTGGGCACCGTGCCCAGCTCGGCGACGATTGAGCCGGTGTACAGGGCCAGGTCGGCGGTCCGGCCGCTGGCCGCGGCCGGCATCTTGTCGCGATTCGATCCGCCGCCGATCGTCAGAAACGCGGTGTGATACTTCAAATCGTCGGGCTTGACCACAGTGAGCCAATGCTTCCACAGCGGGCGGTCGACGTCTTTTTCGGTGCGCCAGGTTTGCGACGTCAGGTCGATGACGTACGTCGTGTAACCTTCTCCCTTAATCGTACCCGCCAGCTTCCAGGCGTAGGCCGGATCGGGCGCGGCGATATAACGGTCGAGCGCCGTTTCGTTTTCCGCGGCACGCACGGCGGCGACGAAAACGAACGCGACAAGAAATGACGACAAGATGACGCGTCGCATGGCTGGCTCTCCTGGCGGTTGAGATGGGTCCTGGATCGGCTCGCAACGGCGATTGTAACGTTGCGCGAAATGGCGGACAAACAAGCCATCCCCCGGCAGAGTGTTTAGACCGGAGACAAGGGCCGGGGGCTATTCAGGACGGCGCGGGCAAATAGCGCTTTGCGATCTTGGCGGCCACCGTCCCGATGCCGTAGTAGCCGATCGAAAGCCGCGCCACGTGGGTCAACAGGTCGTAGGCCCGCCAGCGATTCCAGCCATAGTCGGCCTCCATCCACAGGATGAGCTGTGCAAACGCCCGCGCGGCGGATCGTTCCATCGGGTTGCCGCTGGTGACGGTCATGATTTCGTCGGCCGTCTCGATGCGCGGCCCGGGGATGCGCTGATCCTTGAGCAGATTCACGGAGATCACGCTTTCGGCCGGCATTTCCAGGCCGCTGGCCGATAGCTCGCCGTGCCCCATCGCGGCGTGCGCGTCGCCCAGGTACAGGTATCCGCCGGCCACGAACACCGGCAGCAAGATCGTGCTGCCCGGGCAGACTTCGACGATGTCCATGTTGCCGCCGTGCGGTCCGGCCGGCCCGGTGGTGGGCGAACCCCAAGCCGGCGCCGTGCCGATGCAGCCCAGCATCGGCGCGTACGGAATCGTCAACGACTGGCTCCAATAGATTTGGCCGTCGCGAATCGGACAGACGTGCGTGCCGTGCGGGCAGTCGTCGCCCAGCCACTCGGCCAATTGGCCGGGGTCGCTGGTGCGCGTGCAACACTGGCCGAGGGTGGGGGTGATTTCGTGAATCGTCACGGCCAGCGCGTCGCCGGGCTCGGCCCCCTCGATCCAGATCGGCCCGGTCTGCGGGTTGCTGAACGGCATTTTGGACTTGTCGCGGCGATCGTTGTCGGTGCGAATCTGTCCGGAAAAGGCATCTTCGCTCTCGACGGCGATTCTGTCGCCCGGCTCGATGCGCAGGCGCGGCTCGACGTGTCGGCTGTACTCGTAATAGAGCGGTCCGGCTGACAGTCGTTTCATGGGAAAAGGTCCTCGAACAATGGTCGCGCCAGCGGTGCGATTGCCCGGTCGGTCATGCTACCGCGAAACACAAGCCAGCGAAACGCCCCGCGCACCTGCGGTGCTTTGCCTTTCGAGCAGTGGCTGACTACCATAGTCGGCGGCGGGGAGCCGAGCAATGCCGGCGAATCTCCTGCGGACATGCCCAGGAATCTGGAGAACTGATGAACCAAAAGGACGTTAAAAAAACGATCCGCGACGAGGCGCACGCCAACCGCCGGGCCCAGGAGAGTAAAGACGCCTTGAGCGAGGCGATCTGCGAAAAATTCACCGCGCTGGATGAGGTCGCCGCCGCCCGGTCGGTGATGGTTTATATCGACGTCCGCGCCGAAGTGCGCACGCGGCACCATCTGCCCAAGCTGTTGGGCGGCGACAAACGGATCGTCGTGCCATACTGTGTCCGTGACATCCTCGAGTTGTTTCTGCTGGAAAGCGTGGACGAATTGGCCGTCGGCACGTACAAGATTCTGGAACCCAAACCCGAGCTGCGCGATTTGCCCGGCAAGCGCGTCGACGTCGAAGAGCTCGATGTGATCATGGTGCCCGGCGTGGCCTTCGATCGGCGCGGGGCGCGGATGGGCCACGGTTTCGGCTATTACGACAAGCTGCTTGAGCACGCGCGGGCCGACGCGCCGCTGGTGGCTTTGGCATTCGAGTGCCAGATCTTTCCGGAGATCCCGACGCAAGCGCACGACATTTTCATGGACAAGATCATCACCGAGCAAACGATCTACAAGGGAAAGGGGCGCAGCGGGTCGTGACAACTTCAGGCCGCGCCCTGGTGGAGGATACGTACGCCGAGGCGTTTCGCAGCATTTATGGCGAGTTTCTGATCACGGCCCGCGACCGCCAGTGGCTCGATCACGCCGTGGCCGCGACGACGGGCAACGCGTCGAGCACGATCCTGTGCGATTGCGAGGCGGGGCTCGACCGCTACGTGGGCCCCGGACTCGATCCCTCGTTCACCACGCCCGACGGCCGCGTGGGCGCGATCGTTCAACTGCACGTGCCGAGATTTCGCAAGGACCGGCGCGAGGCCCTCGAGCGATCGCTGTTGGTGCGGATCAGCCAGAACGTGCTGACTTGCCCGACGGCGGCCTGCTTCAACCTGCTGGATACCGAGGACTATTTCAAGCTCGGCCGCAAGCTGGCGTACTTCGGCGACGGACACCAATTTCGGGACCGCCGCTTTGACCGCCCCGTGTGGGTCGTGCCCATCCTGGCCGGCGAGTTCGTGATCGACCGGCGTTTCGGCTATCGCGACGGATTGATGGGGGGCAACTTGTGGTTGATGGGCGTCGACGAGGACGCGGCGCTATTGGCGGCGGAACGTGCGGCAACAGCCGTCGCAAAAACGCCCGGCGTGATCATGCCCTTTCCCGGCGGCATCGCGGCCAGCGGGTCGAAAGTCGGCAGCCGCTACAAGTTCTCGGTCGCCAGCACGTACGCCGAATATTGTCCGACCTTGCGTGAAAAGCTCGGTGAAAAAAGCAGCGTGCCGCCCAGCGTACACTCGGTGATGGAAGTGATCATCAACGGACACGACCTGGCATCGATCACGGCGGCAACGCACCGGGCCATCGAAGCGGCCGTCGAGACGCCGGGCCTGGTGAAGATTTCGGCCGGCAACTACGGCGGCCGGCTCGGCAAGAGTTTTATCTATTTGCATCCCGAGAGCCGGCCCGCTTCGTGACGCTTCGTGACGAATCGCGTCGCGATTATCCAAGCCCAGGGAAGGCCTTCCCTGGGTTTTTTGAGTAGAATCACTTCACGCATTACGCCGAAATCTTACGCTCTCCAGGAAGCGTCGCTTTGATTCAAGTCGTCGATTACCACAAGACCTACCGGAACCTGACGGCGGTCGCCGGATTGACGTTTGAAGTTCGCTCGGGCGCGATTCTGGGCCTCGTCGGCCCCAACGGAGCCGGCAAGACCACGACGCTGCGGGCACTGGCCGGAATCATCCCGCCGACGCGCGGCCAATTGTTGATCGCGGGGCACGACATCGTCGCCGATCCGGTGCCGGCCAAGCGGCAACTGGCCTACATTCCCGACGAACCCAAGCTGTTCGAAACGCTGACCGTGTGGGAGCACCTGGTGTTTATCGCCTCGGCCTATTCGGTCGACCATTTCGAGCCCAAGGCCGAGCAGCTTCTCGAGATGTTCGAGCTGCTGGAGAAACGCGACACGATTGCCCAGGAGCTTTCGCGCGGCATGCGGCAGAAGGTGGCCATCGCTTGCGCCTATTTGCACGATCCGCGGGCGATCCTGTTCGACGAGCCGCTCACCGGTTTGGATCCCCACGCGATCCGCTTACTCAAGACGTCGATCGTCGCGCGTGCCGCCGCGGGCGCAGCCGTGGTGGTCAGCTCACACCTGCTGGCGCTGGTCGAGAATTTGTGCACCGAGTTGTTGATCCTGCAGCGAGGCCGGGCCATCTTCTGCGGTCCCATGACTGGGGCGCGCGAGCGGTTCGGTGCTTTGGAGAAGAACGCTTCCCTGGAAGACGTGTTTTTCCGCGCGATCGAGGAACAGGCTTCGTAAGTTCCCGGTTTTTCCGGGCGCAATCTAACATGCATTACGCGCTACTGCTGTTGTCGAAGCTGCGCCTGGTGGGCCAGTGTCGGAAGACGAAGCGCGCGATGTCGTCGTTCATGGGAATTCTGACGGCGCTCGTCGGGGTGGCGTTTTTTTCGATGATCGTGCTGCCGCGAGTTCTATTCCCCTCGGCGCCGCGCGAGGTGTTCGTTCCCATGACCACCTGGTTTTTTCATCCCGCGGCGCTGTTCGGGCTGTGGATACTCACGCTCGTTGGCAGCCGCATCAAAAGCCCGCTTGCCTTCAGCATGGCCGAAGTGGAGTTCCTGTTTGCCGGGCCGTTCACTCGCCGCCAACTGCTGGTTCACAAACTCCTCGCCAGTACGTTGGGGCCGCTAGGTTTCGCGCTGCTGTCGCCGCTGATATTCCCGTTTGTCTGGTGGCCGGCCGCGATCGTGGGGATTCTCCTTGTGGCCACATTCATGCAGTGGTGGACGATCCTGCTGGCACTCGCCGTCGATTGGATCGGCGCGCGCTATCGGGCGCTCCGTTGGGCGGCGATCATCTTCGCGATGGCCGCCGCCGTCGCTTCATTCTGGCAGGCCGGGGCCCTGGCGACCGACATGGAAATTCGCCAGCGGCTGCTGGCGCTCGAGTCGAGCTGGGCCAGCCAGATCGCGACGGCGCCGTTTGTCCCGCTCAGCCGGGTGATTTCCGCCACGACCGTCGGCTCGATGCTGGCTTGGGGCGCCGCTGCGTTAGGCATGCTTTTCACTGTCACGATTGCGATCCTTAGGCTCGATGCCCATTTCCTCGAAGCCAGCCTCGAGGCCAGCCGCCGCCTCTACGAATCGCTCGAGCGGCTGAGGCGCGCTGGCGGTTCATCGGGATTTCGGATGCGAACTCGCCCGCGATTCACCCTCCCCCTCTTGCCGCGAATGTTGGGCGCCGGAACCATCGCCTGGCGGCAGGCTCTTGAGATCATGCGCAGCTCGGGCGGACCGATCCCGATCGTCGTGGTACCCGCAGTGATCGGCTTCGGCGCCGCGTGGGCCGTCGTTGCCGCTGGACCCAGTCGCATTCCCACGGCCGCCGTCATCGCGGGCGTGACGTTGGTGGTCGGCTTCTTGATTACCATGAGCATGCCGCTGGGGTTGCGGGCCGATCTGGAACACCTCGACGTCTTGAAGACTTTGCCGCTCGGCCCGAACGCGGTCGTGTGGGGCTCGATCGTGACGGCGATCGGGTACGTCACCGTCGTGCAGTTGGTCATCGTCGTCAGCATGGCTACCGTGTTGGGCGGATTTATTTCGGCCGCTCCGTTGGCCGCGGCCGCGGCGCTGCCGATTACCATGCTATCGGCGGCGTTCGACAGCGTAATGGTGCTGTTGTTTCCCTCGATTCGGCGGATGGTGCCGGGCGACCCGCTGGTCGGAGTGCGGATTCTGCTCGTGAACCTGGCGAAGGTGGTCTTTGCTGCCGTGGCTGCGGGGATTGCCAGCATTCCGATCCTGGTGGGGCTGCTATTGGACACTTCGCTGGCGGTGCCCGTCGCGGCCGGTTACGGATTGCTCGTGGGTGAAGGCCTGGCAACCATCTGGGTGGCTGCGCTTTTATTTGGTCACTACGACCCGAGCGCGCATCTCGGCGAAGGGGAGTGAGCTGGGTAACGGACGGTAACGGACGCCGGCGGCTTGTGGCCCCCTTGGCCAAACTCTTACAATGCTTTGCGGGGCCGCACGGGCATCAGTCGCCTCGTCGGCCTCCGCCACAGCCAATCTCCACAGGCAACCCAATTGGATCATCCAAGGAGGTTTTTCTTATGGCCACCATGACCAAGACAGCCCAAAGACCGCGGATTCAGCAAACGCAATGCTTCATCGGCGGCCAGTGGGTCCCCGCGGCCAGCGGCAAGACGTTTGAAACCATCAATCCGGCCACCGAAGAAGTGATCGCCTCGGTGGCCGAAGGGGACGCCGCCGACGTCGATCTGGCCGTCAAGGCGGCCCGCGCCGCGTTCGAAAAGGGACCGTGGAGCAAGATGGATGCCCGCGAGCGCGGCCGCTTGATCAACAAGCTGGCCGACCTGATTGAGGAAGATATCGACGAATTGGCCCAGTTGGAAACATTGGACAACGGGAAGCCGATTCGCGAATCGCGCGGGGGCGATCTGCCGCTCACCATCGATTGCCTGCGCTATTACGCCGGCTGGGCCGACAAGATTCACGGCCAGACGATTCCCATCCGCGGCAATTACTTCTGCTACACCAAGCGCGAGCCGGTGGGCGTAGTCGGGCAGATCATCCCCTGGAATTTCCCGATGCTGATGGTGGCCTGGAAATGGGGACCGGCACTGGCCGCCGGCTGCACGATCGTGATGAAGCCGGCCGAGCAGACGCCGCTTAGCTGCCTGCGCTTGGCGCGGCTTGCGCAAAAGGCCGGCATTCCCGACGGCGTGATCAACATCGTGCCGGGCTACGGGCCCACGGCCGGAGCCGCGATCGTCAAGCATCCGGGCGTCGACAAGGTGGCCTTCACCGGCGAATACAAAACCGCGCAGATCATCATGAAGGACGCCAGCCAGACTTTGAAGCGGCTCACGTTCGAGCTGGGCGGCAAGAGCCCGAACATTATTTTCAACGACGCCGATCTCGACGCGGCCGCGGTCGGCACGCACGTCGGGCTGTATCTCAACCAGGGACAATGCTGCTGCGCCGGCAGCCGCGTGTTCGTGGAAGAAAAAGCGCACGACAAGCTCGTCGACAAGCTGGTGGCCATGAACAAAAAGCGCAAAGTCGGTGATCCGTTCGACCCCGAGACCGAGCAAGGCCCGCAGGTCGACAAGGCGCAGTTCGACAAGATCATGCACTACATCGAGGCGGGCAAGAAAGAGGGCGCCAAGTGCGTCACCGGCGGCACGCGCGTCGGCAACCGCGGCTATTTTGTCGAGCCGACGCTGTTCGACGACGTGAAGGACAACATGTCGATCGCCAAGGACGAGATTTTTGGCCCCGTGCTCTCGGTGTTCAAATTCAAGGACGTGGACGAGGTGATCGAGCGCGGCAACAACACGTTTTACGGCCTGGCCGCGGCCGTGTGGACCCGCGACATCGGCAAGGCCCACCGCATTGCCAATGCGCTGCGGGCCGGCACGGTGTGGGTCAACTGCTACGACGTGTTCGACGCGGCGGCCCCGTTCGGCGGCTTCAAGATGTCCGGCATCGGCCGCGAGCTGGGCGAAAAAGGCCTGGAAGCCTACACCGAGTCGAAGACAGTGACGGTCAGTTTGGATTGAGCTGGCCGATCGTTGCTCCACGAAGCTTCGAAACACGGCCGCGCGGTGAGTTTCGGTTAGGTTCAGCCGCGGGGCCTTTTTTGACTCTCGCCCAGAAAGCGGACGCGTATCGGTCTTTGTGCGCGGCACGAAGCCACTTATAATAATCGCATGACGCCAAAGATCACTCCCGAGATGCGCGAAGCGCTGGCCCAACATCCTGGCCGGCCCGTCGCCGTTGAAGACGACGAAACGCAGAAAAAGTACTTGCTGGTGGACGCAGAGTCCGGCCGCGCCGTGGCGGAGCAATGGATTCGGGACCAACTGCAGCTCGGCCTCGATGCCGCCGAGCGTGGAGAGATCACGGATTTCGACCCTGAGGCGATCAAGGCGGCCGGGCGAGCGCGGCTTGGCGCGTGATGCCGATGGCGCGGGTCACACTCACCTCTCTCGCACGTGACGACCTCCACTCGATCTGGAATTATATCGCAAGAGACAATCTCTCGGCAGCTGATCGGCTGATCGACCAAATCTTTGAACGTTGCGCCGTCTACGCTACGCAGCCGGACGCAGCGACGCCCGCCGATCGATTTCAGGCTGGCCTCCGGTTCTTCGTTGTGGGCAGTTATGTCGTCTTCTACCGACCCGACGACGACGGCATTCTCGTGGTTCGCGTGCTACATGGTGCTCGCAATCTCGAGGAACTCTTCGGCAACTGAAACACTGCAAGTGGACGCGGCACCCGGCGCTTGCCGGTTTGACAACCCGCGCGCAGCGGCCGTAAAATGCCAAACGAACTTCGTCTTCGGCGCGGGTAAACTCAATGGGCAAGGCGACTTACAAGGAAGCGGGCGTGGACCTCGCGGTCTATCGCCAGGCCATGGCCCGGTTGCCCGAACTGCTGCACCGAACCTACAGCCCGCGCGTCATTGCCAACGATGGCGGCTTTGCCGGCCTGTATCAGCTCGACTTCACCAGCGCGCTTTTTGCGCGCCGATATGAAGACCCCGTGCTCGTCTCGTGCACCGACGGAGTGGGCACGAAACTGAAGGTGGCCGCCATGGCCGGCGTGCACAACACGATCGGCATCGACCTGGTGGCGATGAGCGTCAACGACGCGATTTGCTGCGGGGCCGAGCCGCTGTTCTTCCTCGACTACGTAGCCATGTCGCACGACGACCCGCCGCTGTTGGAGCAGATTGTCGGGGGAATCTCCCAGGGGTGCCTCGAAGCCGACTGCGCGCTCTTGGGCGGCGAAACGGCCATCCTGCCCGACCTGTACGCCCGGGGCGATTACGATCTGGCCGGCTTTTGCGTGGGCGTGGCCGAGCGAAACCGGCTGATCGACGGCCGCTCGATTTCGCCCGACGACCTGGTGCTGGGCATTGCTTCGAGCGGCTTGCACGCAAACGGCTATAGCCTGGCGCGGAGAATCGTTTTCGACATGGCCGGGCTATCGATCAACGACCGCGTCGACGAGCTCGGCACGACCGTCGGGCAAGCGCTGCTTGCGCCGACGCGGATTTACGTGCGCGCCGTCCGCCAGGTGCTCGGCTATTACAAGGTGAAGAAAGTCGTACACGGGATCGCGCACGTCACCGGCGGCGGATTGCGCGAAAACCTGGCGCGGATCGTGCCCGAGGGCATTCAAATCGCGCTGGAGCGCGGCGGTTGGACCACCCCGGCCGTATTCACCTGGCTCAAGCAGCTTGGCGACGTCGAGGCCGCCGAGATGGACGCGGTGTTCAACATGGGGATCGGCCTGGTGCTGGTCGTCAGCCCGCATTACGCCGAGAGCATTCGCCATCAACTGGCCGACAGCGGCCTGGAAAGCTTTTCGATCGGCCGGGCGATAACGGGCCCGCGGGGCGTCGTTTGGGCATGAAGGCTCACGTGCGCATGGCTCGCGCGTAGGATCGCGAAAACGGGTCAGAACTATTTTTCTCGCTCTGAAAAAACAGTTCTGACCCGTTTTTCTGATGACTGGTTTTCTTGAGTCGGCGATGGAATTATACGCGCGCGGTCATGGCGTGCGAAGTTGCGGGCGTGAGTCGCAATCCGCAGCGGGCATTGCGTTTGGCCCAGTAGCGCTGGACGAAGCGCGGACGCGTGTCGATCGCATCGCGCGCAAGAACATCGGCGGTCCATTTTGCTTCGAGCCGCGCGGCTTCGTCGAACGCGGCGACTGACTCGGGTGGATCGGCCAGCCACGCGGCTTCAATCTCGTCGCGCTCGGCGCAGTAACAGGCAGCGAGCCGCGCCGGATCGCGCATCACCGCGCGGTGCAGCCGTTCGTGACGCCACCAGAGCGATTCGTCGTCGGCCCGTTCATTCGGAATGGGCACAAGGTCCAGCGGCCTGTCGACCGAGACGGGCTTGAACAAGCTTGTGCAGGGCGCCGCCGTGCCGGTAACCCAATGGCGCCGCTCGCCCGGCCGCAATTCGGCGACCCAAGAGGCGGTCGTCTGCGATGAGGCCACGAGTCCGCCGGCGTGAACGCACGGCGCGCCCAGCCCGCCGTTGAGCCACGAATAGCGGGGCGTCTCGTGTCCTTCGCCATGATCTCGCAGAATGCGCATCAGGTCGACAGGCGTTTCGGCCCGCTCGGCCAGTTGCTGAGTGCGTGGCTGCCGCAGCCGGCAACCGCAGACGCGAGTCCTGATGAAGTCGCTGTGGCGCCGGGCAAATTCGGGAATCGTCAGCCCGTTGGAAATGCTGCGTGCCCCGCGCACTTCCTCAACGGCATGATGCTTTCCAGCCGTTTCCAGCACGAACGCCGCGGTCGGATCGGCCAGGATGAAGCTGTTGTGATACGTGAAGCCGGGGCGTTCCAGCAGACTGCACGCCCCGCCCTGCCCGAACTCGTCGATCAATTCGATGATCGAGTACACCGCTTCGCGAGCAGAAGCCGAGCGTTCCAGCGCCAGCCGCACGAGATCCATGCCGGTCAAAGCGGTCTTGGCGGTTCGCTCGCGCGTGAAAACGGCCTCGTTGCCGATCGTGACACCGTGCTCGTTGGTGCCCATTTCGGCCCCCCAGATCCAATAGGGGCGGCTCAGCAGGACCGCGTTGGTTTCGGCGACCTGGGGGATTTCGAGCCACGTGCACTTCAATCGGGCTCCCGGCGGATGCGCGCGGCGCGGATGCCAGTCGAGATACTGCGACTCGTTCGGGTCGCGATCGGAGTTCTTGGCAAACAAGACGGAATCCGAGCGGACGATGGCCAACGTGTCGCACATGGTGGACGCGACTCCGGAGCGAAGGTCGCCGGTCTCAATCGACGGCCGCGGTCAGTTGGGAACCCTTCTTCGAGGGGCCCGCTCGATCGATCGCCTCGAGCAGTTGCTTTTTTGTAATCCAATCGCGGAGCACGATCGGCTTGTCCGGGCTGCCGGAGGGAAAAATCGCCAACAGCGGAACAGACCGACTCTGAAGGGCTTCGAGCGCGTTTTTGATTTCCGGCGATTCTTTGGTGTAGTCGGCCAACATCGGCACGACTTTGTTGGCGGCCAGTGCGTCGCGCACTTCCTGGGTTTCGATTGCCAAAAGGAGGTTGGCCTTGCACGTCATACACCAATCGGCCGTGAATTCGACCAGCACCGTGTTGCCCGACTCTCGCAATCGCGCCAATTCGGATTGCGAAAACGGCTGCCAGGGGATGATCGAGGCGCGGGGCACCAGCCAGGTGAAGGCAGCGAAGATCACGATGCCGGCAAACACGGCCCCCTGCGTCCAGGCCATCAGCTTGCGGCCCAGGTTGTCGGTCAGCGGCGTGCGGCCGATCCACCAGCAAGCGGCCCACAAGCCGATCAGCATGGCGAACGTGGGCACGATGAAGTCGCGGTCCATGAAGTTAAATAAGAACACGATCGTGCCCAAGAGCACGAAGCCCATGATGTTCTTGAACGTGTCCATCCAGGCTCCCGGCTTGGGGAGGAAGCCGATCAGCTTTGGGAATGCGCCGATCAGCAGATAGGGCGCGGACATACCTAGTGCGATGCACGAAAACAATAAGTAGGTAATCGACGGTGGTTGGTTGAGCGTGAAGCCGAATACCGGGCCCAGCGCAGGCCCGCTGCACGGCGTGGCCAAGATCGTGGCCAGCACGCCCTTGGAGAACGCCCCGGCGGCGCCTTCGCGGGCCGCGAATTCGTTTGCCTTTCCCGAGCCGACGAAGCCGGGGATGGGAATCTCCCACACGCCCAGAAAGCTCAGTGCCATGACAAATACTAGGGCGACCATCACGATGTTGAACGACGTGTATTGAAACTGTTCGCCCCAACCGAGATTGGTTTCCGAAAGCCCCAGGCTCACGCTCGTGGCCAGCGTGGCCAGCACGAAGAACACGGCAAACGTTCCCAGCGCATACCAGACGTTCAGCGCCAGGATTTGCGCCCGGCTGCGTCCGGCCTGTTCGGCGAACGACAGGATTTTGAGCCCGATGACCGGCAGCACGCAGGGCATGAAATTCAAGATGAAACCGCCGGCCAGCCCGGCCAGAATGATGATCGGCAGCGTCCAACCGATCGGGCTCGTGGCGCGTGTGGTCGCCTCGCTGTCGCCCGCGATCCCAGTGGGCTGCCTGGCCGCGACGCGCGCGGCGTCGCCGTATTGGGCGTCGCCAAAGGCCAAGGACACCGAGCCGGACTGCGCCTTTGTGCCGACAACCAGGGTGGCCGAAAAATGCGCGCCGCGCGGCGAATCACATCGCTGGTCCTCGAAACAGGTCTGGTAACCAATGAACCCACGGATCGGGTATTTCCCCGGCGCTGTGTCCTTCGGAATCACGATCGGCGTCGTCCAACTGACGCGCCCTTCGTAGAACCGCGTGGCCGGCTGACCGGGGAAGGCCGGCGGGGCATCGACCGCCTTTTGGCTCGCCTCGGTGGGTTTGAGGCGGAAGCCCGAGGTGTTCTCAAGCGCAATCAGGGTCGGCTTGTAACCGATCGCGCCGGCGTCGCGGCCGGCCAATTCGTAAAGGTGCCATCCGGCGGGCATCTCGGCGGCGATCACCAAATTGGCCGTCGAGCCGGGCGTCGCCGCGCGCGGCTCCAGGTAGCCCGTGAGCGTTGCATGGACGTCGGGATGCTTGTACGGGCCGGACGGTGCCGCGGCAGCCGTTTCGAGCAGCTCGGCCGTGAACGGGAATTCAGTGGGGGGCAGGCACGAGCCCTCCTTGCACAACTGCAGGAGCACGCTCCCTTTGATCGAGAGCGCGTCGAGCGCGGCGCCCCTGCGGATTTCGAGCGGAGCCTGCCAGGTCACCTCCGGCGCGAATTCTTCAAAAGCCAGGTTCAATGCTTTGTCAATCACCATCGTCGGCGGCAGCGTCGAGCGAAACTCGCCGGCCAGCCGATAATCGTTCGATGCCTCCACCTCAAGCCGCGTCGGAGTGGCCGCCACGGGTTTTTGCGTCGTCGAATAGGTGTAATAGGGCGGCGTGATCTGGACCGTGATCGAAAGCATCGCCGGAGCGTCCGCGGCCGCCGCGGTGAAATGAGAAAACACGGTCACCAGCGACTCGGGCCCGCCGCGACCACTCTCGACGTCGCCTCCCGGCGTTAGCCCCTTGCCGCCAAGGATGTCGTTGAATTGCGCCCGCGCGCGAGTCGCCAGAAGGGCCAAAATGACAAGCGCCATGGCAACGGGCGCAAAGCGCGTGCCGCGGATCGCGGGCATGCTTCTATATCCTTATACCGCAACGCATTAAGGTAGAGACTGCCAATTCTAGCGTGCGTCGCTGGCGGCGGCAACGGCGACGCGGCGTACGCTGTTATTACGCAACCTGGCCAGCGATGGTTTCCATGGCGGCGACGGCGGCCGGCGGTCTAAATCGAGTTTAGTAAACCGCTTGCGCGAGTGTTTCGAGTCGGGCCAGAAACTCGTCCACCCGCCCGAGAACCGCGGAGGGGCTGTCGAATCGCCGGCCGTCCAGATAAATCCACTCCAGCCACTGCAACCCGCCCAAGAGCACCGTGCTGCGATCGAAGGCGGTCGCCAGCGACAATTCGTCGTCGCTAAGCGACCGCACGGATTGGTAGGCGGACAAGCCGAGTTGCCAATCCTCCTGGTGGTCGCCGGCCAGACTGCCCAATAAGCGGGCCACGTCGGCCGCTACGTTGTCGGGGCGCATCGAGCCAAAGTCCAGGATACCGCTCACGTCATCTCCCACGAACAACACGTGCGCGTGCCAAACGTCGCGAATGCACGGCTGAATGGCGACGTCGAGTGGACGGGCCGACTCCAGCGTCGCGAGGATTTTGCGGCCTGTTGCTTTGGCCAGGGCCACCAGTCGGACGGCACGCGTGGCCAACTCGCTGGGCGCGTCGGAAGCGATGGCACGATCGATCTCGGCGAGCCGCCCGGTCATCAGCTCTTGGAGCCTAAGCACCCGCTCGGCAATGCCCGGCGAGCCGATGGGGCCCGTCTCGGCCAGCGGGAAGGTGCGGGCCGCCTGGTGGAAACGGGCCAACGCCGTCATGGCGTTTTCGAGTTTCCGGCGGCTGGGGCTGTTGCGGTAGTCGGCCGCGCCGGCGAGCCACGGAGTCAGTTCCCACAAATGGCCCGCGTGCCGCACAAAGCCGTGGTGGTGGCGAGTTTCGAGCGGGAGCGGAATCTGGTGGAAGCCTTCCTGGTCGACGTGCCACAGGACGGCCTGCACGAACTCGAGTCGCTTGGGCGTAGGGTGCTCGGCTGGCCAGCGGCGCAAACAGAGCATGCCGCGCGGGGTTGAGACCCTCCACAGCGCGGCCCCGCTAAAACTATCCGCCGGTCGGAGGGGTTCAACACCGTGCGCCTGGCAATCGTCGGGGTAAAGTTGCAGGATCCGCTTGATTTGACCCTCGACGGCCATCACCTGGGAATCTCGCAAACAAGGGCGGAAAAAGTTGCGCCACGTGATTAAGTGGCATGTATAATACAGTTCGCATCCCCAAGCCGGACATATCGGGAAACCGCGTGCAAATTCGGCGCTCGTGGAGTGGGGCCCTCAAGCGACGAAAACTGCCCTGTCGGTAAGCTTTAGGGAGCTCGCTAGTTTAGGCTATATTTAACGCGGTTGCGGCCGCGCCCGGCGAGAACGGCACGTCTCGTATCATCGGCTATCCCCCCTCCTTACGGTCCCTTTTTGGTCAGCGAGAGAGCCCATGTTCAAGCATCTTGTTTCGATCGGTTACGCGGTGCCGCTGGTCGTGCTCTTGGGCCTTGCGGCCGCAGCGGGGGGCCAACAATCGCCAGCGGCCGCCGATGCCCCCGGCGATTCGCCGTCCAAGGACAAGGCGTCCGACAAGCCGGATTCCTCGAAGGCGCCGGCGCCGGCGAGCACGTCCAAGGAGCCGCCGTACGACGACGTGATCAAGGATCACGAGACGATCGACGGCTTGATCAAGCTGCATCGCAAGGGCAATCACTTACTGGGTGAAATCGGCAGCGGCCAGTTGGACAAGGACTTCATCGTACTGATCTCGATTGCCAAGGGCATCGGCCGCGGAATGCTGCTCGGCGGCATGAGCTGGGGTTTCGGCGACGATTGGATCTGGCAGTTCCGTAAAGTGGACGACCGAATTCATCTGGTGCGGCGCAACGTTCGCTTCACGGCCTCCAAGGGCGACCCGCAGGAGAAAGCCATCGACCTGGCGTACACCGACAGCGTGCTGTTCAGCCTGCCGATTATTACCAAGAGCCCCGGCGGGGCACACGTCGTCGACTTGACGCCCGTTTTCATGAGCGACCTGCCGCAGATTTCGGCCGTGTTGCCGGGCTTCGTGTTTACGGAAAGCAAGTCGACCTGGGCCCCAGGCTTTCCCAAAGGCAAAAACAAGGGGCTTAGCGACAATATCGAATTGGAAGTCGCGGCCACGTATGCCTCGAGCGGCAGGGAGGGATTTGACTCCGTGGCCGACAGCCGCGGCGCCAGCATTCACGTACACTACTCGATCAGCTTGTTGCCCGAGACCGGTTACAAGCCGCGGTCGGCGGACGACCGGGTCGGCTACTTTCTGACGGTGGTCAAGGACTGGTCGAAGAAAAGCGACGACGATCGGTTCGTGCGATATATCAATCGCTGGGACTTGCAGAAAGCCGACCCTTCGGCCTCGCTTTCGCCGCCCAAGAAGCCGATCATCTTTTATCTCGAAAAGACGATCCCCTACGTCTATCGCAAGCCGATCCGCGACGGTATCGCGGAATGGAACAAGGCCTTTGAAAAAGCCGGCTTTGCCAATGCCATCGAAGTGCGGCAGCAGCGCGACAGCGACGACTGGGATCCCGAGGACATCAATTACAACACTTTCCGCTGGATCACCGCGGGCGCCGGGTTCGCGATGGGGCCCTCGCGCGTGAATCCAAGAACCGGACAGATTCTCGACGCTGACGTGATCTTCGACGCCGACTTCCTGCAGTTCTGGAAGCAGGAGTACGAAAATTTCACGCCCCAGAGCATCGCCGAGTTGACGGGCGGCGCGCTCGACCTGCGCAGCTATGAGGAACAACAAAAGCGGCAGGGCCACTTCCACGACGGCACGATTTGCCAGTTGCAGCAAGGGCTCGCCCGCGAGCTGGCCTTCGGCTCGCACGTGCTGGCGACGCGCACCAGCAACCCGGCGGACCGCGAGAAAATGATCGTGCAGGGTCTCAAGGAAGTGACGATGCACGAAATCGGCCACACGCTGGGACTGCGCCACAACTTCAAGGCCAGCACGATGCTCTCACTGGAGGAAGTCAACGACGTCTCGAAAACGGGCGACGTCGGGTTGACCGGATCGGTGATGGATTATGCCCCGGCCAACCTGATGCCCCAGGGAACGACGCAGGGCGATTACTTTTCGACCACGATCGGCCCGTATGACGTGTGGGCGATCGAATACGGCTACAAGCCGCTCTCGGGCGGAAGCGACGGGGAAGTGGCGGAGCTCTTGAAGATCGCCGCCCGCTGCGCCGATCCGGCCCTGGCTTACGCTACCGACGAAGACACGCGGGGCATCGACCCCGATCCGCTCTCGAACCGTTACGACATGGGCAAGGACCCCATCGCTTACGCGAAACTTCGGGCCAGGCTGATCAGCGAGCAATGGCCCAAGGTGGTGGAAGAAGGCGCCAAAGACGGCGACGGCTATCAGAAGGTGCGGCAGGTGTTCGGCGTGTTGCTGGCGAATCACGGCCGGGCCATGCACTTCGCCTCGCGTTTCGTAGGCGGCGTGTACGTCACGCGCGCTCACAAGGGCGACCCCAACGCGCAAGCCCCGTTTGTGGTGGTCGAGCCGGCCAGGCAGCGCGAAGCCTTGGCGCTGGTGGAAGAGCAGGTCTTCAGCGACAAGCCGTTCCAATTCCCGCCGGAACTTTACAACCACCTGGCTTCCAGCCGCTGGTCGCACTGGGGCATGGAGATTCCGGTGCGGACCGACTTTCCGGTGCACGAGGTGATCTCGATGTGGCAAGACCGGATCCTCGCCCAAATGCTGTCGTCGTTGACGCTCGAGCGGCTGCACGATACCGAGCTGCAGGTGCCCGCCGACCAGGATGCGCTCACTACGCCGGAGCTGCTCGGGCGGCTGACCAAGGCGATCTTTTCGGAAGTCGACAAGATGCCCGACGGCCAGTACACCAACCGCCAGCCGGCCATCAGCAGCTTGCGCCGCAATCTGCAGCGCAGCTACCTGAAGAGTTTGTCGCAGTTGGCGATGGGAAAAACGCAGGCCCCCCAGGATTGCCAGACGGTGGCCTACAGCGAGCTGGCCGCGTTGGAAGGACGCATCAACGAGTTGCTTAAGCGCGATGCCAAGCTCGACACGTACAGTCGGGCTCACCTGGAAGAATCGGCCAGCCGCATCCACCGCGTGCTCGACGCGCGGTTCAGCTTGACGACTCCGTAAGCCTAGCATCTGCCGGGCGCGCGGAAACGGAAGGCCCAGCCCAGCAACACACTGTTAGGACATAGGGCATTACCCGCTTTCCCAAAGCAGCGAGGGCGTGATATGCTACAAGCCGTCTCGGCAAGCGCAGGGGAATCCCGACCATGAAAATGGTGATCGCCATCATTCAGCCCACCAAGCTCAGCGCCGTGCGCGAAGCGCTGGTGAAGATCGGCGTGACGCGGATGACCGTTTGCGACGCACAGGGTTACGGCCGCCAGCGCGGCCAGACCGAATACTACCGCGGCAACGAATATCGCACGAACTTGCTGCGCAAAGTCGCGTTGGAAATCATGGTCAACGACGATTTCCTGGAGCGCACCGTCGAAACCGTCACCAACGTGGCCCGGACCGGGCCCGAAGGCAATATCGGCGACGGCAAAATCTTCGTGCTGCCGGGGGACGAGGCGATCGACATCGCCGGCAACGCGCGCGGCCCCGAGGCGGTGTGAGCCATCCACGGCCGGCAGGTCGCTCAGCTATGTCCGCTCTGGCCTTGATTTCCGACCTTTTCATGCAGTCGCAGGTGGTGGCCGCGGCCGGCCGCGCCGGCGTCGAAATTGCAATCGTCGCCGCCGAGGACGCGCTGCTGGCCAAAGCCGTAAGTCTGTCGCCGCGGCTGGTGGTCGTCGATCTGAGCCACCCCGGGCTCGATCCGCGGCAGCTTATTGAGCGCTTGCAGCCGCTGCTGCCGCCGGGAGCCACGACGGTCGCCTTTGGTCCGCACGTGCACAAACAGCGGCTGGCGGCGGCCGCGGAAGCCGGCTTTAGCCTGGTCGTTTCGCGCGGACAGTTCCATGCCGACATGGCGGCGATGCTCAAGCGCTACGCAACGTAGCCGTGCTAGCCGCGAGTTTTGCGGCCCCCCTCGGCGTCTAACAGGCCGTTGAAAAATGGGACTGGCTCCGAGCACGTCGCGGCAAGACCCGCGAAAAACGGCGGTCGCGAGGTGCCTGTCCCAGTTTTTCAACACGCTCCTAAGGGCTCCGGGTCGTCAACCGGGGCCGGCATGCCGTCGGGGCCCGTCTTGAGCGGTGGAAGACCGTGCTGATCGTGCTCATCGGGCATGTAAACTTCATCCAGTTCCGTGGCGTCGACCTGCCGCCGCAGCAAGAAGTAGATCACCGTGGTAGCCGACCAGAAGTAGCTGAAGATGAACCCGAACGCCAGCGTGTGCACACAGTTGGTCCAGAATGCGATGATCGCCGCGCCGGTATCGGCGATTGGGCCCATTGACTCGGGACCCTCGATGACTGAGAACCGCGCGGCCCCGCTTCCCCAACTGACCCCCCATCGGCTCAATTCCAGAATCCACAGGGAAAACAACGAGACCAGGTACGAGCCGAGCACACCGATGATCCCGGCGATAACGGCGTAGGCGAGATACAGGAGCGGCCGCTGGTAGACGTAGGAATAGGAATGGCTTAGCGCGCCGAACGAGTCGGTCCCTTCGGCGCTGATCGAGCCCCACATCAACG
This sequence comes from Pirellulales bacterium, assembly GCA_040877415.1. Classification (GTDB taxonomy): domain Bacteria; phylum Planctomycetota; class Planctomycetia; order Pirellulales; family PALSA-1355; genus JBBDNV01. The sequence goes on along the minus strand of JBBDNV010000093.1, from coordinate 3,713 downwards.
GAAACCCGAAGAACAGTCCCAATAACAGGAAGGCCATCACAAACGAGCCCAACAGCACCAGCGGCCAGGCGAGCGAGGCCAGGATGACTCCGACGTCGGTGCGCATCAAAGCCCCCAGCGCCGCCATGAACAACGCCATCAAAAACGTGCCCAGAATGGGAAACAGCGGCGCGACGAAATAGGCGCTCAAGCGCGGACTGACGAATGCGGCCAATTGCCCGAGCGAAGCGTTTTCGCGCCGAGCAAACGAGACGGCCGCCAGCCGCGTGATGCACGCGCCGAAAAAGGCCCACACCAGCAGGCTCCACAAGGCGCAACACAGCAGGTAAGCGAAGTTCGCGAAGCTCGGCGCCTGATACATTTGACGAAACGGCGCGCTCGTCTGGTTCCAGGCGACCAACAGCGGGCTCTCGGATGGCCACGTTTCGAGCGACACAAGCCGCTCCAAAGGCGCACTGGCGACGCGCACCTCCCACGGCCAGGTGTCAAAAAACGCAATTTGGGCCGCCAAGGATGGGTTATCGCTGTCGGCAAACAGGTTGCCCAAAATCCGCCAGCCGGCCACCATGCCGGCAACCGCAATCGCCGCCAACACGAGCGCCTTGAAATTCAGGGCCATCCGCAGCGCCGAAAACAGCCGCAGCGAGGGAAACACCTGCTGCCAGGCAATAGCGCGAAGGGTACCGTGATCGTCAGCCATTATGATGATTCCATGTCAATGCCGAGTCGTCCTGAAATGCCCCAGATTGCCGGCAATTATAAGGATTGTGGAACTCGGCAAGAATAGGAAATCGGGGAAAGTGCGGCCCAATTCCCCTGCCTACGAACCGAGCGGGCCGGCGACGGTGAATTCAGCGATGTTCTTGCGGAACCTGAGGGTGCGATGAGTCGAGAGGACCACCGTGATCGGCGCTCGCGCGGCTGTTTGGCGGGACGGCTATTGCTCGTCGTCTTTGTCGGGCAGCCTGTCGGACCGGCCGTCATCGGCCAATTCGTGATACGGTAAGGAGATTTCCTCTTTCAACCAGCGGTTCAGATCGATCTGCCGGCAGCGCTCGCTGCAAAAGGGCAGCCAGCGGGACGCTTGCGGGTCGATCGGTTTTGCGCAAGTTGGACAGTGAACCAGGGCCATCGAAACACCGTTGCCATTCTCTGTCCGGTGCCACAGGCACCTTGCCCGTGCGTTTTTGCACTGGCCAGTTGCCAGTGGCACGCTGGCGGCACCTAATCGGAGGATTTCTCACGGCTCGACTTGTTGCCGCTCGAAGCGCCGTCGGAAGATGCCTTGCCCGCGCCGTCGCCGGTCGACTTGCTGCCGGCTGATTTATCATCGCCGAGGGAATCGGCTTTCGCGGCTTTCTTGTACGCCTCACTGCGATAGTCGGTCTGGTAAAAGCCCGATCCCTTGAAGACGAGCGCCGCGCCGGTGCCGAACAGCCGCCGCAATTTCAGTTTCTTGCATTTGGGGCACTTGCGCACGGCCTCGTCTTTCATGGACTGGAACAACTCGAACTTGTGGCCGCAACTATCGCATTGATAGTCGTACGTTGGCATAAACCGGCGACCTCCCACTGACAAAACTGAAAAGAGCGCCATGTAAGCTGCGCTGTTGGCTTCAGGACATTTCGGAACTCTCGGGCGACGTGGAAACGATGACTTGCGCGGGCCGGACGACCCGCTCGTGCAACACGTAGCCGTCCTGGGCGACGAGCACGGCGGTGCCCGGCGGATGATCGGCCGCGGGCTGCTGGGAGATCGCCTCGTGAAAGGCCGGATCGAACGGTTTGCCCAAGGCATCGATCCGCTTGCAATCGTGCTTGGCAAGCACGGATTGGAGGCTTTGAGCGACGAGCTTCACGCCGTCCAGGAGCCCCACGGCGTGCGGCGATATTTCCGCCGCCTCAATGGCCCGATGTATGTTGTCGAGCACCGGCAGCAGGTCGCGCAACAGGGGCATCGCCGCGTAGCGCCGTTCGTCGTCCAGCTCGCGGCGAGCCCGCTTGCGATAGTTGTCCAATTCGGCCTGGGCCCGCAGCACCCGATCCGCAGCGTCCTGGAGGTCGGCCCGGAGCTTCGCGATTTCTGTTTCGCTGGCCGCGAAAGCCGCGTCGGCCGCCTCGGCCCCGTCGGTACGGTTCTGTTCCGGCGGAGGCAGTTCACGTTCGCCGGTCCGTTCGGTCCAATGCTTCGACATTCAAAAAACCTCCGTCCTCGAGCCGTCTATAGCTGGCCGAAATACTCGCGCACCTTATCGAAAAAGCTCTTGCGGTGCGGGCTGACTTCGACGTGCTCCTGTTCGGCCAGCTTGCGCAGCAGTTCTTGCTGGTGGGGGCTCAAGGATTTGGGAACTTCGACATTCACTTGTACGAGCAGATTTCCCGCGCCGCGGCCGCGCAGGCTGGGCATGCCCCGGCCCCGCAGCCGGAACACCTCGCCGGTTGGCGTGCCGGCGGGAATCTTCAATTCGTGCCGGCCCGCGAGCGTGGGCACTTCGATGGTCGCGCCCAGCGCGGCCTGCGTATAGGCGATCGGCACGCGCACAATCAAGTTTTCTCCGTCGCGCTGGAACAGCGGATGCTCCTTGACCGCGACGAAGCAATAGCAATCGCCGCGCGGGCCGCCGCGCGGGCTAGGCTCTCCTTCGCCCGGCAGCCGGACTCGCATCTGGTCGTCGATGCCGGCGGGAATTTTCACCTCGCGACGCACCTTGCCCAGCACGAACCCGGCGGCGCGGCATTTCGGACAAGGGTCCTTGACGATCGAGCCGGCCCCGTGACACGACGGGCACGCGGTCTGCACGCGAAAGATGCCGGTGGCCTGCACCACGTGTCCCCTTCCGCCGCAGTAGCCGCATCGCGCGCGGCTCGAGCCCGGTTTGGCCCCCGAACCGCCGCAGTCGGCGCACGCTTCGTGCCGCGAAAACTCGACCGTCTTCGTCACGCCGCGCGCGGCTTCCAGCAGATCGAGCGTCACGTCGCAGCGGACGTCGGCACCCTTCGTGGCACGGTTCCGACCGCCAAACAGGTCGCCGAAGCCACTGTCGCCGAAAACATCGCCGAACGCGGCGAAGATATCGTTGATGTCGGCAAAGCCGCGGGCCGAGCCGTCGAAAGCGGCATGCCCGTGGCGGTCGTAGCGGGAGCGCTTTTCGCGGTCGCCCAACACCTCGAACGCCTCGGCGGCCTCTTTGAACGACACGACCGCCTCTTCGTCGCCGGGGTTTTTGTCGGGATGATACTTGATGGCTAGCTTGCGGTACGCGTCGGCGATCGTTTTGTCCGAACAGGACCGATCGACGCCGAGCACCTCGTAGTAGTCACGTTTGCCGGCCATTTTCACCATGGGCTTACGTTGGGTCTCGTCTCAGAAAGAGCGGGCTTCGTTCAATTATAGGCCGCCCGCCGACCGGCGTATGCAGCAATTTCGCGTGCACACCAGTCCGACGCTCAGGCGAGCGTCAGGGGAGCCATTGCGGCCGTGTCCGCTCGCTTGCGCGTCGGGATTGGTCGAAATTCCCTGCGCCGCAAAAGGGCCACTCCAGGGGTGCTGAAGTGGCCCGTCAAGCGGCGATTCCCTTGGTAGGATGCGTATGCTCTAGCGGATGCTGCCTTCCACGCGGTTCTTGTCTTTGTCTTCTTTGTCCAGCGTGGTCACCAGCGCCTCGGTCGTGAGCATCAGCCCGGCAATGCTGGCGGCATTCGATAACGCCGTGC
>JBBDNV010000092.1:6342-24048 GCA_040877415.1 Pirellulales bacterium | reverse complement strand
AACCTTGAACGACCAGCAGAATCTCACTATAGTCATGGTAACGCACGACCGGGCCATCGCCGCGCAGGCCGACCGCACGCTGCGCCTGGCCGGGGGCCAAATGGCGGAAGTCGCGTGAGCGAGCCCGCTCGCGGTCGGGCCAGCGGCAGTGACGTCAAGAAAAGGGAATAGCCCCCGGAGGTTGCCTTGTCGGTCCATACGCCCTCGTCACGCCCGGCCGCCTCCCCGAGCAGTCGCCAGGAAAACGCCGCCGCCTTCAAGGTCTGGATCGGCGGCAAGCTTTACGAAAAACAGGACGCCAAGATCAGCGTCTACGACCACGGCCTTTTGTACGGAGACGGGGTGTTCGAGGGATTGCGCAGCTACGGCGGCCTGGTGTTTCGGCTCGCGGAGCATTTGACCCGGCTGTGGAACTCGGCCAAGGCCATTCTGCTCGAAATCCCCATGTCGCGCGAGGAGATCGGCCGCGCGATCAACGAAACGCTCCAGACGAACGGCCTGGCGGACGGCTACATTCGGCTGATCGTCACGCGCGGCGCGGGCAGCCTGGGGCTCGACCCGAATCGCACCAGCGATCCGCAGGTGATCATCATCACCGACCATATCGCGGTTTACCCGGAGGAGCTTTATCGCCAGGGATTGGAAATCATCACCGCCAGCACCCAGCGCAACCATCCGACGGCATTGAGCCCCCGCGTCAAGTCGCTCAACTACCTGAACAACATTCTGGCCAAGATCGAGTGTACGCAGGCCGGCTGCATGGAGGCGTTGATGCTCAACCACAAGGGCGAAGTGGCCGAATGCACCGCCGACAATATCTTTCTGGTGCGCGGCGGCGTGCTGCTGACGCCGCCGACCGACGCGGGCATTTTGGAGGGGATCACGCGCGACGCGGTCATCGAATTGGCCCGCGCCAGCGGCCGCGAAGTGCGCGAAGTGCCCATCACGCGGCACGACGTCTACATTGCCGACGAAGTGTTTTTGACCGGCACCGCCGTCGAAGTGATCGGCGTGGTGAAGATCGACAGCCGCAGAATCGGCAGCGGCGCGCCCGGGCCCGTGACGCGCGACCTGATGGAGCGGTTTCACAAGTTGACCCGCGGATAGAGACGGCCGCCAGCGCGGCGTGCGGCGTGCGGCGTGCTAACAGCGTGTTGAAAAACTGGGGCAGGCACCTCGCGACCGCCGTTTTTCGCGGGTCTCGCCGCGACGTGCTCGGAGCCAGTCCCATTTTTCAACGGCGTGCTAAGCCGCAGGCGGAGTTTGAATTTCTTTTTTTCTCGCGGCGGGATTAAGAAAATGCGCTGGCAACATTGCGGATTGCTGTTGCTTTTCGTTTGCTGCGCGATCGGCGCGCGGTCGACTGCGGCCGACGAATGGCCGCAATGGCGCGGGCCGAACCGCGACGGCGTGTGGAGCGAAGACGGCCTGGTCGAGAAGTTCGCTTCCGACGAGCTGGCGATCCGTTGGCGGCAACCGATCGCCAGCGGCTACAGCGGGCCTACGGTGGCCGGCGGCCGCGTGTACGTCACCGACCGCGTCGCGGAGCCCAAGCAAATCGAGCGCGTCCACTGCTTCGATGCGAAGTCGGGTGAGCCGGTTTGGAGCTACAGCTACGATTGTCCCTACGTGAACGTCAGCTACACGGCCGGGCCGCGGGCCAGCGTGACGATCAACGAGGGTCGGGCTTACGCGCTGGGCACGATGGGCAACTTTGTTTGCTTCGACGCGGCCGGCGGCAAGCCGCTGTGGAGCAAGGATTTGAAGGACGAGTACAAAATTCGCACGCCCATTTGGGGCATCGCCGCCTCGCCGCTGGTCGAGGGGGACCTGGTGATCGTGCAGATCGGCGGCGAAGGGGCGTGCCTGGTGGCCTTCGACAAGAAAACCGGCACCGAAGCGTGGCGCGCTTTGGAGGATCAAGCCTCGTACTCGGCCCCGATCATGATCGAGCAAGCCGGCCGCCGCGTGATGGTTTGCTGGACCGGCGAAAGCTTCGTCGGCATGAACGCCGGCACCGGGGCGGTGTATTGGCGGCACCCATTCAAGCCGGCCAAGATGGTGATCAACATCGCCACACCGGTGGTGAAAAACAATCGGGCCTTTTTCACCAGCTTCTATGACGGTTCGTTTATGCTGTCGCTCGAAAGCGACCGGCCGGCCGCCCAGCCGCTGTGGAGCCGAAGCGGCCGCGACGAGCAGCACACCGACGCCCTGCACTCGATCATCAGCACCCCCTATTTAGAAGGCGATTACGTCTACGGCGTCGACAGTTATGGCGAATTTCGCTGCCTGGATGCCAAGACGGGCGAGCGGATCTGGGAAAGCCTCGAGCCGACTCCCAAATCGCGCTGGAGCACCGTGCACATGGTCAAAAACGGCCCGCGCATGTGGATGTTCAACGAGCGCGGGGAGCTCGTGATCGCCCGACTCTCGCCGCGCGGCTACGAAGAAATCAGCCGCGCCAAGTTGATCAAGCCGACCCGCGCGCAATTGCCGCAGCGGGGCGGCGTCTGCTGGTCGCATCCGGCGTATTCAGACCGGCACGTCTTTGCGCGCAACGACGAAGAATTGGTCTGCGCCTCGCTGGCGGCCGGCGAGAATTGATCCCGCGCGCTAGGTGCTAGCGTTACGCGAAAGCAATTCTGCGGTCGACACTTCCTCCCAGGCTTCGCGATTTATCTTACTTTGCGATAGCTCCCAATATGATGTTGAATTGCACGATTGGGTTGAACCGATAAAGCGAAATCCAAGAGGTCTCGATTGACGGTTTGTCCGCCTTCGTTACAATTCGACTCGGTTTAGTAGGCGCCGCGCACTTCATATCAGGTGTCTTATGTGAGCTTGTTCGCGGCTCGCCGTCCGCCCTCCGGCGTGCGTCACGCAAGCAGGGACCGCTTAGCATGAACGTTTACCGCCAAGCATCGAGCGCGGTAGTTCGGGCACCGGCCAAATTGAACCTCTTTTTCGAGGTGCTGGGCCGACGCGGCGACGGATACCACGAGATTGAAACGCTCATGGTTCCCGTCAGCTTGTACGACACCCTGTTCGCTTGGGCGGACGCGAGCGGGCGGATACGCCTCGATTGTCGCTGGGCGGGCGCCGATTCTTCGAGCGAGGCGCTCGGCCGATTGCCTCCGGAGCACGAAAATCTGGCGATGCGCGCGGTCGAGTTGTTGCGCACTCGCGCAGGCGTCGAGGCGGGGCTTGCACTGCGGCTCGTCAAGCGGATTCCTTCGGCGTCGGGGCTCGGCGGAGGTTCGAGCGACGCGGCCGCGGCCCTTTTGGCGGCCAATTACGTGTGGCGCCTCGGCTTTTCGCGCGAGCGGTTGGCTCTATTGGCGACGGAATTAGGAAGCGACGTGCCGTTTTTCCTCGTCGGCGGAGCAGCGATCGGCCGCGGTCGCGGCGAACGCCTGGAAGCGGTTGCCAATCTCTTGCCCTTGCACTTTGTCGTGGTTCGGCCGCCCGAGGGGCTGTCGACGGCCGAAGTGTACTCCCAGTGCCAGGTGGCCCGCGAGCCGCGCAGCGCCGCGCGGCTGGTCGAGGCGCTTCGCTCGGGCGACACACGGAATTTGAGAAGGCTCATGTACAACCGGCTCGAAGGTGCCGCCGAATCGCTTTCGCCCTGGATCGGGCGCATCCGGCGGGAGCTGTCCCGTCAGGATTGCCTGGCGGAGCAGATGACCGGGAGCGGGACCGCATATTTTGGGATCTGCCGCCACGCGCGACACGCCCGGCGGGTTCTTGGACGATTGCAAGCGCGCGGCCTGGGGCGCGTTTTTTCCGTACGGGCCAGCCATTAACGCCAGTTTCGTAAGGAGAACGGCCGTGGAAATCACCGAGGTTCGCATCAAGCTCATGGAAGAAGCCAGCGAGCGACTTCAAGCCTTTTGCTCGATCACGTTTGACAACAGCTTTGTCATCCGCGATCTGAAAGTCATCGACGGCACCAACGGTCCGTTTGTGGCCATGCCCAGCCGCAAGCTCACGGCCCATTGTCCCGCGTGCGGCTGCAAGAACCACCTCCGCGCCGCGCACTGCAATCAGTGCGGCGGGCGGTTGAGCGAGGATCGGTTGGTCAAGGACGAAGACGGGCGGGCGAAGCTGTACGCCGACATCGCCCACCCGATCAATTCGGCCTGCCGGGAAATGATCCAACATCGCGTCATTCGCGAGTTCCAATTGGAGCTCGATCGCTCCAAAGTTCTCGGCTATCACTCGAGGTATGACGACTACGATCACGACGTCGACCTTCCGCCGTCGGACGCCGAAGTGCGAGAGCCGCACCAGCGCGAGGCCGCGCGCACCAGCACGCACGTGCAACCGGCCGAACCGCAGCCGCGCAGTCCGCACAAGATGCCCGCCCAGCAGACGGTCCCGCACGCGCCTCACTCGGGCTCGGCGCGGCAGGGGTCAAGCCGGGACAACTTTGGGGCGGGAATCTTCTAGAGCGCGACCCCTCGGATCGGCAGTGCGGCTGCAATGTTTAACCGCAAGCGGCGCGCACAGCCGCCTGCCGCAGGCGCGCTTTCCGGCGATTTCGGCAAACGCCCTGCGGGCGCTCGCATCACCACGATCGTTACACGCGGCCAGACGCGGCGCGCGGCGTTGCCGAAAATCACCACGTCGCGTTTGCACATCACCGGGGGTGAGGTATGGTTGCATGACCTGCCTTTCGCCCACAAAAGGCGCGAAGCAAGACCTGCCCCGCTTTCCTGCCCGGAGAGAGAACGATGCGCAAGCTGCTGATTTTCGCGGTTCTATCCTTGCTGACGGCCAGCACCACCGGCTGTTTCCACAACTGCTGTGGTACCGGCTTGGGCGGCGGTCTGTTTGCCTTCCGGCGCCCGCAGCAAACGGCGGTTCAATGCTGCCAACCGTGCTGCCCGCAACCCTGCTGCGATCCGTGCGCCACGACGAGCATGACGCCGGTGACCGAGATGATGCCGGCCGTTCCGTGCTGCCAATAGTCCTGGCCGTCAAAACCAACCGGCGCGGTCAGGCAAAATAGCCGACCGCGTTTTGAAAAACGCGCAACCCGTCTCCGACCGCCCGAGCCGGCTCCCGAGTCCAGCGCGGGTGTTGCGTGGGGTCAATGTGACGCTCTGGGTGCGGCATCAGCCCGCAGACGCGGCCCGAGGCATCGCACACGCCGGCTACATCGCCCAGCGAACCGTTGGGGTTGTCCGGGTAAGCGACTTGAGGCGCCAGGCTGATGCCGGAGCCGTCGGGCGGACGGGAGCCGTAGCGGAGAATCACCCGGCCGCTTTCGACTAACTCGGCCAGAACGTGCTCGTCGCGCGGCACGAACTTGCCTTCGGCGTGTGCCACCGGCAGGTACATCGCATCGATGCCCGCGAAGAAGACCGACTTCCCGCCGGTCGTATGCAGCGGCACCCAGCGGTCCTCGAACTTTCCCGACGCGTTCCAGGCCAGCGTGGCCGGCGCCGAAAAATCGGCCGCCAGCGGCAACAGCACGCCGCTTTTGAGCAGGATCTGAAAGCCGTTGCACACGCCCAGGATCAATTTGCCGGCGGCGTGAAACTCGCGCAGCCACTCGGCCAGGTGATGCCGAATCTGGTTGGCCAGGATGCGGCCGGCCGCAATGTCGTCGCCGTAACTGAACCCGCCGGGTATGCAGAGAATCTGAAAGTCGCGGAGGCGAAAGGGCGACTCCAACAGCCCCTTGACGTGCAGCCGCTCGGCCAGTGCGCCTGCGCGCTGGAAAGCGAACGCGGTTTCCTCGTCGCAATTTGTTCCCGGTGCTCGCAGGATGAGGACGCGTGGTTGAGCCATGAAAGTTCCCGGCGAAAGCGTGTTCCTTACTTCCAGTCGAGCGGCGCCTGCCACGCCGCCTTCAAACGGGCCAGCTCGGCGACCATCACCGGGTGACCGTCCAACGAGACGTGCAATGCCGGCGCGGCGGTGACTTCGCCCACTCGTGCGTGCGGCACGCCGGCCAGTTGCCTTTCAAAGTCGCCGGAGTTTTCGGGCGAGACCTCGCACAGGAAGCGAGTGTTCGATTCGGAAAACAAGAGGATCGCCGCGCGATGCGGATCGGCCCCAACGGTGTGCGGCACTTGGGCCAGATCGATCGCGGCGCCTAAGCCCCCGGCAAAAGCCATTTCGGCAATGGCGGCGGCCAGGCCGCCTTCGCTCAGGTCGTGGCATGCGCGCACCAGGCCGGCTGAAATCGCGGCATGCACCGCGGCAAACGTCCGTTTGGCCGTTTTGGGATCGACCTCGGGCACGCGGCCGCCGCGCAAACTGTGCACCAGAGCGAAGTGCGATCCGCCCAGTTCTTCGTGGGTCGTGCCGACCAGGTAAAGCTGATTGCCGGCGGCTTTCAGGTCCATCGTCACGGCCCGGGCCACGTCGTCGATCTGGCCCAGGGCGCTGATCAGCAGCGACGGCGGAATGCCGATCGATTGCGAACGGCCTTCGGGGTCGACATAACGAAACTCGTTGTTGAGGCTGTCCTTGCCGCTGATAAACGGAGTGCCCAGCGCGGCGGCCAAGTCGTGACACGCGAGCGCTGCGCGAACGAGTGATCCGAGCGTCTGGGGCCGGTCGGTGTTGCCCCAGCAAAAGTTGTCGAGGATGGCGATTCGCGCCGGGTCGGCGCCGACGGCCACGCAGTTGCGAATCGCCTCGTCGATGGCGCTGGTGGCCATGTGATAGGTGTCGAAATCGGCGAAGCGGGGATTCATGCCGCAGGCCACGACGATGCCGCGCCGCGAGGAAAGCACCGGTCGCAGCACGGCGGCGTCGCTGGGTCCGTCGTTGTTGACGCCCACCAGCGGCTTGACGACGCTTCCGCCCTGCACCTCGTGATCGTACTGGCGAATGACCCAATGTTTGCTGGCCACGTTGGGCGAAGCGAGAATTCGCGTCAAGGTTGCCGCGAGGTCGGCTCGCGCACCGGCGGTGATCGTAAGCGGCAGGGTCGGCGGCGGCTCGTAGACCGCTTCGCGCACGACCGGCGGACGGCCGTGGTGCAGGAATTCCATCGACAGCTCGCCGACCTGGTGCTCGCCGTATGTCAATCGCAGACGGCCGGTGGGGACGAACTTGCCGATGATCATCGCTTCGACGCCTTCGCTGGCGGCCAGCTCAACAAGCGCGTCCCCATGCTCGGGACCGACGGCCAGCACCATCCGCTCCTGGGCCTCGGAGATCCAGATTTCGGTGTACGACAGGCCCTCGTATTTCAGCGGGGCCCGATCGAGCCACACTTCGGCGCCGATCTTTTCGCCCATTTCGCCGACGGCGCTGGAAAATCCCCCGGCGCCGCAGTCGGTAATGGCGTGAAACAATCCGCGGTCGCGAGCCGCGAGGACGACGTCCACCAGCATTTTCTCGGTAATCGCGTTGCCGATCTGCACGGCTCCGCCGGAAAGGCGTTCGCTCTGGTGCGTCAGCTCGGCCGAGCTGAACGTGGCGCCGTGGATGCCGTCGCGCCCGGTGCGGCCGCCGATGGCCACGATGTAGTCGCCCGGGCGGGGTTCTTTGAATGTCTTGTCGCGGGGAATCAAGCCGACGTTGCCGCAGTATACCAGCGGATTGCCCAGGTATCGCGGATCGAAATAGATCGCGCCGTTGACGGTGGGGATGCCCATCCGATTGCCGTAATCGCGCACTCCGGCGACGACGCCCTGCATGACGCGCTTGGGGTGCAGCGCGCCCGGCGGAACGGCGTGGCCGGGCATCTCGGGCGGAGCGAAACAGAATACGTCGGTATTGCAAATCGGCTTGGCGCCCAAGCCGGTCCCCAGCGGATCGCGGATCACGCCGCCCAGGCCGGTGTTCGCCCCGCCGTAAGGCTCGAGCGCGGAAGGATGGTTGTGCGTTTCCACTTTGAAAACGACGTTGTGCTCGTCGTCGAATCGCACCACTCCGGCGTTGTCGGCAAACACGCTCGCGCACCAGTCCGCTTCGCCCAGCGAGCGGCGAATCTCAAGGGTGGCGGCGAAGATCGTCTCTTTCAGCATGTTGTCGAACCGGCGCTCGCCGTCGGGCCCGCGATAGGCGATCCGCCCTGTGAGCGTCTTGTGGCTGCAGTGTTCGCTCCAGGTTTGGGCGATCGTTTCCAGCTCGACGTCGGTCGGATCGCGCTCGAGACGGCGAAAATGGGCTTGGATCGTTTGCATCTCCACCAGCGACAAGAAAAGCTGCCCCTCGCGGCTCAATCGCACCAGGGCGTCGTTGTCGAGCGCGCGGAGGGATACCGTGACGAGCTGGAAGACGTAGGGTGAGCCAACTTCCAAGTGCTCGAACAAAAGCGGCCCGAGGACAACCTGCTCGATGGCGTCGTTCGCCAGCACCTTGCCGCACAACAACTTCAACTCGTCGTCGGCGACGTCGGCCAGCCAGTATTTACGAACGGTGCGCACGGCATCGGCCACGAGGCCCAGATCGGCAATTGCCGCCAGCGCGCTTTGGGCCACCGGGTCCATCACGCCCGGCTTGGGCAGCACGTGGACGATCTGCCAGTGTTGCCCTTGGCCATTGATGCCGGCGGCGAGCGGATCGATCAGGCGCCTGTCGCCGACCTTGGCCATCACGGATCGTTCGACGACGCTGTCGACCAACAGCTCGCATGCGATGCGTACGACTTGTTCGCCGTCGAGCGCGCCTTGGATGAGATAGCCGCTTGCGGCGGCGACGCGCACTGGTCGGGCGATCCCCAATTCGGCGGCGGCCCCCACCACGGCCGAGGCAGTTCGGTCGGGCTGGCCGACGGCCGGATAGATGTCAACTTCCCACAGCATCGCGGATGCGCTTGGCCTCGGTGAGGAGTTTTTCTAGTTCCACGGCGTCCTGGGCCTCGAGGCACGCGCGCCATGCGGCCAACCGGGTCGTAAACTCGTCGAGGACGGCCAACACGTTAGCGCGATTGGCCAGCATGATCTGCCGCCACAGCGACGGATCGCCGGCCGCGATGCGGGTCGTATCCTGCCATCCGCCGGCCGTAAGGCTAACGTACCGCTCGGGGGTCGCGCCGGCAATGGCTGCCGCCAACAGGTGCGGAAGGTGGCTGGTGGCCGCAAGCGCCCGGTCGTGCTCGTCGGCGGGCATTTCGATGACGGCGGCGCCGAGGCTCGTCCAGAAGTCGGTTAGACTTCGGCGAACTTCCTGGGTCGTCGATGCGGTGGGTGTGATGATCACGGTGCGGCCGCTGAACAATTCGGCGTCGGCGTGCATGGGCCCTTTTTTTTCGTTGCCCGCCAGTGGGTGGCTGCCGACGAAGTGGATTTCGCGGTTCCAAGTCTTGTCGTTGGCGGCGGCCTCTGCCAGTTGCCGGACGATGTCGCCTTTCGTGCTGCCGGCGTCGGTGATTAACGTGCCGGGGCGGCAGTGCGGGGCGATTCTGCGCACCTGCTCGACGATATGTCCCACCGGCGCGCAGACGACGACTAAATCGGCCTCGGCCGCCGCGCCAGTCACGTCCGCCGCGATCTCCGTTATCGCACCGAGCCCGAGCGCCGTTTGCAGGGTTTCGGGTCGCGAACCGGCGCCGATCAGCCGGTCAGCCAATTTTCTAGCGCGCAGCGCCAGCCCGATCGATCCCCCGATCAAGCCGACGCCCACGATGGCCACCGAGTCGAACCGTTTCATAGCTGGCCGCGAAGCCGGCAGCCCCTTGGGAGCCCGCCGATGGGTCTGCGCCCGAAAGCGATGGAAAGGCCCAGATTGTACCGCCGATTCGGTTTTACACCAGGAAGCCCGCAGCGGCGGTTCGGCGCCCGCGATCGACTATCAAATCTGTAGCGGTAGCCAGGCTGATCGACCCCAATTTGGGGTGTCACTTGACAGCATAATTATCTCAATTAGTATACCCATTCCATTCTATGTATTTGATGTAATCTACTCATTTATACCAAGCTGCATGATTGATCGCGTTTTTGGGCCTAAAGGGCATCCTCCGGGCCCCAGAGTTTCGGTCTTCCCCCGTGGGAGCAGGTCGCACCCATCTAGGGGAGCAGCCGCGCCACGTTAATTCCACTTTTTGCAAAGGCCTCGTCAAATGAAGAGCGTTGCGATTAGCTGTGCAGGTTTGCTGTTGCTTGCGGCAACGGTGTCCGCGAATGATCTGGCCGTTTCAGATTCTGCTCTGGGGAACATGGGTTTGGACGGTATGCACCGGATGTCGGACGGCGATGGCCTGGCCGTCCGCGGTAAGGGGACCTACGCCAACGTGTGGGGCGGCAGCACGGCTACCCAGCAGCAAGTCGCCACCAGTCCCTGGGGCAGCCACGCCGCCGGACCAGCGACGACGTCCTCAAACAATTACCAAGCCGGGGCCCAATGGCTCGGCAAGAACTCAGGGGCCAACGGCCAAAGCCTGAGCTTCGCCGGGCACGTCGAGGCCCAGTTCGTCGGCCCCGATCTGGCGGGCCTCGCGCTCGGTGCCCACATCGCAACGGGCGTTACGGGCACGATCGCCAACTAAGATCTTAACTGGCCGATCGACTCTAGCCGAGCATTCCAGGAATCGCTTGCGATGCCAGTCTGCTTGGGCCAGGTATGAGCAACGCTCAGGGCCACCGGCATCCGCCCCGCTCGTTCATATGACTGGCGGCCTGGCAAACCCACTCTCGGCCGTTTCGCAAAGGGCGATTTGGCTTGAGCTCGCCCGCGCCTACGTGGCTTCCCATGCCATGAAATGCCGCAAATTGCAGGCGGATCCGGCTCTTTCGGGGGGCGTGTTGACGAAATGACGCTGCGCGTCTATTGACAACAAAATCACTCCAGTTAATCTAATCTATTTAGATTATACAATCTATTTATTCTATCCAATCTATACAATTGCCCGCTGTACAGCGTCAATTGTTTCGGGAACCGGAAGCGCACTCGCCGGGCCCCAAGATGTTGTTCGGTCTCCCCCGAGCGGGAGCATGTTGACCCGCCATCTTGAGAGCGTTGTGCTACTTTGATTCCACTTTCACGAGGACACAGTCCATGAAGAGCGTGGCGATTACCTGTGGTGTGATGATGTTATGTGCCGCGTCGGCTTCCGCCAACGAATTGGCCGTTTCGAAGTCGACTCTCGGCAACATGGGTTTGGGCAGTATGCAAACGATGTCGGACAGCGACGGCCTGGCCGTCCGCGGTAAGGGCACGTTTGCCAGCGTTTCGGGCGGCAGCTTGGCGGTGCACCAGCCGGTGACCACCACCCCCTGGGGCAGCTTCCCGAGCGGACCGGCGACAACGGCGGCGAACAACTACGAAGCCGGCGCCCAATGGCTCGGTAAGGATTCGGCGGCGGCCGGCCAGAGCCTGAGCTTCGCCGGCCAGATCGAGGTCCTCTATGCGCAGGATCCGACCGGGTTCGCGCTTGGCGTCCATGCGGTCGGCGGCATCAGCGGCGGCGGCGCCAGCACGAGTGCCTTTTGAGCTGTGTTGCTGGGCCGATGCTAGTTCGGGCGCAGCGCATTCGATAACAACTGCGCGGGCCATCTGGGGACCCGTTCAACGCGTCTTAGCGCCGTTGAACGGGCCCTTTCTTTGCGCGGCGAGACCTCGACCTTGCTTGCCCGGGTGGCGCGAGGGGTTAAGCTAAACGGTTGGGAGGCAAGTTTCACGGGGCTCGGAGTTTTTGGCGATGATCGGCCCACCGCGGATCGGCACGAAACCTTTGGCGACGCTGTGCCGGCGGTTGGCGACCTCCTTGGGCGCCGGCGTCGACGCGCGGACCGTTTGGTCGCGCGAAGCGGGCGCCGCGCGAGGCTCTGGCCGCAGCCGGTTCGCCCAAATCAACGAAGGCGTCCAGCGCGGCGCGTCGGTCAGCGATTCGATCGAGCAGACGGGCAAATACTTCCCCGAATTCTTCCGCGAGCTGGTCAAGGTGGGCGAACAGAGCGGGCAACTGGCCGAGGTGTTTCGCCGGCTGGCCGATCATTATGAGCACCAGGTGCGGTTGCGCCGCGCCCTGTTGTCGGCGCTCACCTTCCCGGCCATCGAACTGACGCTGGCCCTTGGCGTGGTGGGCATTTTGATCTACGTGATGGGCGCGATTCCGCAGTTGGCCGACACGGGCGTCGATCTATTGGGTTTCGGGCTCAAGGGCGCCGGCGGCTTGATGACCTACCTGGCGTTTCTGGCAATCGTCGGGTTCGCGTTGTTTCTCCTGGTGCGGGCGATGGTGCGCGGAGTGCTGTGGGTCTCGCCGATTCAGCGCGCGCTAATGTACGTGCCTACGCTCGGCACCGCGCTCGAAACGTTTGCCATGGCGCGGATGGCCTGGGCCATGCACGTGACCTTGAACTCGGGCATGGATCTGCGCAGCGCCATGAAGCTGTCGCTCGGCAACACGCACAACGTCCTGTACACGCAACACATCGATCGCGTGCTGCGGGCGATTCGCTCGGGCCGCGAAATTCACGAGGCGCTCGCGGAAACCCGGGCGTTTCCGGTGCACTTCATCGACGCGGTGCGAGTGGGAGAAGAGAGCGGCCAGCTCGTGGAGTCGATGGGCAACCTGTCGGCCCAGTATCAGGACGAAGCGCGGGCGGCGATGAACGTGATGGCCGTCCTGTTGGGTTTTGCCGTGATGGCGCTGATCGCGGGGGTGATCATCTACCTGATCTACCAGGTGTTCATCAACGCCTATCTCAACCCCATTCGCGACGCGCTGAAGCCGATCTAACGGGCCATGCGGCATGCACAGCGAGGGATCCCCCGGCAAAGCCGGGGGCTAACGCGGCAGAGTCGCGAGGGGTGGCTGTTTTTGAATTTCAGAAACAGGCCAATTGGCCTGATTTTGGGTGGGGAGTTTTTCATAGCTATACAGCGTGCGCGCGAACAAAGGCCCGAGCCGCGCGGAAGTGTCGGCGCGCGTTGGATTTAGATTCTTCCTGAGCGCGCCATTTCAACGCACCCCCCGAAGTGAAAAACTTTGGCGCGCGTCGAAAGTGGTCCATCATTGCTTAAAACAGAATTCTGCGCGGCGTGCAATGGACGTTTTCGGCCACTGTTCTGGGGTCGGAGATCGGGGGCTGGGGGTCAGTGAGGAACGGGTTCTGGTCGGCTGGGGCATGTAGCCTCAGGCCTGTGGCGAATCATGCGCTGGTGTCCTTGCACAGCCTCGCTGGGGGCAGCGTCACCGCGCCGTTGGAAAGCGTGCTGAAGACTTCGTCGCTGGGCTTCGATTCCGAGCGGACCGCGAACCGGTTGCCCGGCGAATCTTCAACAGCATTAGAAAGACTGCCTATCTTGCCAGCATGGAACCTGTCCCCCTTTCTCCCCCGAAAGACGCGCTACCTCCGCGTGCTGGGTTTTGCAAAAAAACTTGAATACCACGGGGAGCCGAACAAGGTGCAAATTCCTCGGGAAAACCCGCATTTTTCAACCCGCGCGACGCAGAATCCGACGCAGTTGGCGACCGAAACGGCCTCGATGGCGGCTTGCAGCAAGTGATCGCAAAATGGCGCACGCTACCGCAAGTGCTACGGACGACAATCTTGGCAATCGTCGAAACTCAGATTTGATCGGGGTCGCGGGAATCGAACCCGCGATTGATTTTGACGCAACGGGCAAACGCCTTGCTCGACGCGCTGCGACGGCGTCGTGTTGGCGACTGCGCGAAGCAGTGCCTGTGGACGCCGCTCGCTTTCGCATAGAATGACATCGGGAACGCATAAACCATAAGGTGTTGCGATTGCAGTACGATGCCGAAGAAAACTTCGCTCAGAAGAATTTCGCGTGCTCAGCGGAGCCAGCGTGATCAGCGCAGACACGCGCCCCCGTCGTATGATTATGACGCTGCCCTCTCCTTTGCGGGAGAGGATAGAAAGCTTGCGCGGACACTCGCTGGCAAGCTTACCTCTTCGGGGCTTCGAGTCTTCTACGATCACGACCATAAATCATACCTGTGGGGAAAATCACAAGACGAATTCAAGCAAATTTGCGGCCCGCGATCCCGGTTTGTCGTACCATTCATTTCTCAGCACTACGTCACCAGAGATTGGCCGCTTTTCGAATTCGGGATCGCAAAGCGTGAAGAGAAAAAACGCAAGGTTGAGTCGATCCTTCCTATCCGGATTGACGACAGTCAGTTGGTTGGTCTACCGGATCACCGCATCTATCTTTCGCTGGACGAAGATGGCATTGATGGCATCTCTGCGGCCCTTGTATTGAAGTGTAAGTCGGCTTACCGCGAATCGTCGGTCATCGCCCAGGTACGAGGAAAGTCAGTGCGCCCACATGCATCGATCCTTAGCCCAGTTGTGCGTCGAATTCTGGGACTCGTTGCAACCTCTGGAATGCCGCTCACTGTCGACCATTTTAGGGTCCTATTTAAGGACATCGATTGGGCAAGGTATACCCGGACGCTCGTTTCACACAAGCTCCTATTCAAGCACGGAAGATTGCTGTACATCCCCAAACAGCTAGTATCGACTCTGCTTGAGGCTCCCAAAGAACGACAGGAGTTCGAGCGGCAATGGATCTCCACGTTGGAGCCCCTTGGGTTGTATATGGATATGGCTCCATGCCTTGCACTCCATTACATCACCGCCGGTCGACTTGAGGACGCAGTAATCCTGCTGACCTCCGTGGCGTCAGCCGTCCAACTCGGGAAATGGAACAGCCTCTACATTAGCGCTCTGAAGAGCTTCCGATTGCCGAAGGCGTTCCGAAAGCTGAAGTTAGAGACGCGGCTAGAGCTCTACAACGCTCTCGGCATCTGCCTTTCGCATGCGGGTAGATTCGATGAGGCGTTGGCCAGCTTCAAGAACCTTCGGATGCTTGCCAAGAAGCATCGAAAGCCGTTCTGGGTTGGCCAGTCATATCTGAATGCGGGCGTGGCGTGCTTCAAAGCGGGCAGGACGGATGCGGCGATTGGTTGGTATAAACGCGCCAGACAACACGGTCTAGCAAAAAGGGATTTGGTCCTGGCGGCCCGTGCAGGAGGAAATTGGGCTGAGTCAATCGGACGCTCGGCGCCCGATCAAGCCAAGGAGCTTTTGCGTGAAAGCATTCGGCTCAAACGAAAAGGGCGAGATCGCAAGGGACTCGCAGCAGCGGAACTGCAACTTGGGAATATTGAGGCGGTAAATGGCAATCACGATCGCGCGATCCGTCACTACGAGAAGTGCCTCGCGGTCGGCGAGCGCCTGGATCTGCCATATGAACAGGCGCTCTCGCTGCACAATCTCGGTAACGCGCATCGGGCGTCCGGACGCCTCCGGAAAGCCATTGAATGCCTGAAGCGGTCCCATCGCATCGCAGTCGAGTGCGGATACGAAGACATTCAAATGTTGGCGTCGACCGGCCTGGGCTGCGTCTTCTTTGAATTGAAGAGGTTCAATGAGGCAAAGGAAGCTTTCACGAATCTGCTGACGGTTGCCAAGTCCACTCGATCCCTAGAGAGTCAAGTGTGCGCACTTCATGGTTGTGGAATTCTTGAAATCCTTAGAGGCAATGTCACCCTCGGGCGTAGAACAATTGGAAAGGCTCTTCAAATTGCATTCAACACAGACAATCCTCACTGGGTGGTGCGGTGCCTGGTCGATCGACTCCGTCCGCTAAGTAAAGGGGCGCTTGGTGCCCCAGATCTCGAGAAACTCAAAGGGCTCGCGATAACGAAAAGGCGCCAACCGGTGATCGCGGCGCAACTCTGGACGACAACGGCTCGAGCGCTTGCTCAATCCAATTCGGATCCACGGAGGGTTCGAGAGGCATATCGGAATGCAATTCTCTTCGCCAGAAAAGTATCTGAGGAACGTTCAAGGCCGGTCGAACTTCTCGGTGAGTTGCATTGTTGGTTGTGGCAATCCGGGTACTACCTAGATTCATTGAAGGTTCTGAGAGAATCGGAAGCACTTGCGCGGTCGTCGAATCTTCATACCCAGATGCGCGCCGCAATTGATCAACGCGGAGTTTGTTTACAGGAACTAGGCAGGATTGAGGAGGCGATATCGCTTCATCAGAAAGTTGTTCGCTTAGCTAGAAGCTCCGGAGATTTAGTCCAAACGGAAATATCGCTCAACAACCTGGGCGAATCGCTTAGAAAGGTGGGACGATTTGCGGAAGCCGCCCAAACACTTGGAGAGGCCGAAAGCGTCGCCGTCCAACGAGGAAGCCACGAAAGCGCGATTTCAATCGCGCACAACCGAGCCTTGGCTGTGCAGCAAAACGGCGATGAACCGAGTGCCGCCCGCATCTTCGCTCAATGCAGAGATCGTGCCCTGAGCAAGGAGTGCTGGAGTGAATACATTCGAGCGTTGGAAGGCCTTGCAAACTTGGCCTGTGAGCAAGCTCGCGTCAAACTGGCACGATCGAGATACAAGCTCGCATTGACGGAAGCAACTCGCCATGGTCAGGCTGCGATGGCGCCGCGTATCGCTCTGAACTATGCGCGGTTTCTCCAATGGGTCGGCCAGCCTAGTGCCGCTCTGCGCGAGCTACAAATGCACGAACAGACATTTGCGCGATACCTTGATTCCTGTCGGTATGACCTAACTCTCGGTGAGTTGCATGAGTCCGTCGGCAATCGGCGCGAAGCAGTCACTCACTTAGAGCGTGCCAAGTCAAGCGCTCTAGGTTTGGGCGACGACATCGTGATTGTAGCCTGTGCTTCCCATCTCGCAGCAATACACGATGACAACCGACAGTTCGCCGCTTCAATTCAAGAACTGGAGTTTGCTCTAACGCGCGGCGCCGGTCCGAAGAAACAAGCAGATCTCCTTTGTCATCTCTTGCGCATGTACTTGGCCCGCGGCGATGACAAGGGCACAGAGAAGGTCTTCAACCGGGCAAGAACGCTGGCGGAGTCGCATAACCTCGATCATCGCTACATCGATATTCACATGATCCTTGGCGAGCATCAGTGGAAGGGCGCGAGGGAATCCAAGCTCGACGCCCTTAAGGCGTTCACGGTCGCACTTGTGCGTGCCTTCGAGATACTCGTGTCTGAGCGTGCCGACGCTCCAGAGAATTCAACGGCCCTTGCCGATGTGAGCCGTCACGTTCTTCACACATTGACGCACCCGAAGTACGCTCCAAGCGAGAAGCAATGGTCGAGCCTGTCGCAGGACCTGGATACATGGCTTGTCCAGAATCTCAAGTGGCATCGCTCCGCATTGGCTCGACTTATTTGGCCCATCCATATCTCCCAAAAGCTAAGACCATACGTGAATCGACCGAAGCGATTGGGAACGGAGATGCGACGGTTATTGGCCAACGATGATTCGGCGAATGAGGGCGACAATGAATCGCCGTCCAGCTAGGCACTCGTCGAGGGCATGGTCGGTGGACAGCGTGTGCCACTTTCGTCGCCTCGCTCGTCGTTACAACACTTTCATCACCCGATCCGTCAGGCCCTTGTCACCCAAAAGGATGTTGAGGTTCGGGGCAAGCAAACAGATTATCGATGCAAAGCGCGTCTGTCAGTAGCCTCTGTGCACTCGATGGCGCGGCGACGGCACGCGGAGCGTGCCTGTTACTTTGGGCGGCCGGTCTCGCTGAGGCCGGCTACGGTTGGGCAACATCTGGCGCGATCGCGAGTTTCTCCGTGGCCTCGACTGTTCTCGGTGGCGCAATTTGTTCGGAAGTCGGCCGCACGCGTGAGCATGCTTGCGAAGCGCAAGCATGGCACCCAGCGCGATCGCGAGTTTCTCCGTGGCCTCGACTGTTCTCGGTGGCGTAATTTGTTCGGAAGTCGGCCGCACGCGTGAGCATGCTTGCGAAGCGCAAGCATGG
>JBBDNV010000092.1:0-6242 GCA_040877415.1 Pirellulales bacterium | reverse complement strand
CACCCAGCGCATGGCGTAAAATCGGCAAGGCCCACGACCAATGATCGCGGCGCTGACTACGCGGTCAGCGCATCAGCGTATCGCAAACCGCCCGGCTTGTGCGATGACGTCGAGGCCCACCAGGTGGTTCCAGGCGGACATGAAGTGGTCAAACATCGGGCCCGGCCGGCCGCTGCCGATCGGTTTGTCATTGAAGGCGACGACGGGCACCATGCAGGGGGACGTGCTTCCGACTCATCGTAAGTGTCTCCATTGCAACCTCCTCGAGGTGTGTGCGGCAAGACTTTATGGCGGGGTAGCTGGATTCGCAAGAATTCAGCCCGAAGCCGACTGAAGTCTTGCGACTTCAGCTACAGCCAGAATTCTTTGCCGCGCACCTTGAGGTTGCAGCATGGGGACATTTCTATTGGGTTTTGACACGTGCAATGCGCGTTTTCAGGCCAGTCTCGGAGAGGGTTTGGGGGGTTCGGGATTGGCAGTTTGAGGTGGGCCGGCCCGGAAATCGCCGCGGGCGGCGTGTGTGGCAAGTTTCTATGGCGTGTGTAGCTGGATTCGCAAGAATTCAGCCTGCATCATCTGAGTTCTTGCGAACTCAGCTACCTGCCAGAATTCCTTGCCACACCCCAGGCGGCAAAAAGCTTGACAAACGGCCAGGCGGCTTCCATCCTAAGTCATTGGCGGGCGCTACGGAGGGTTCTCCCAGGGTGGACCCCCGGCGGGGCCAATTCCTGCGTCGCATGGCCGCGAAACATCTCGTAAGTTTTCGAACCGGCCTGCCCTGCCCGCAGGTTCCCATCCATGGCGGCAATTCTGGGGATTTCAGCCTTCTACCACGACTCGGCGGCCGCGCTGGTGGTCGACGGCAAGATCGTGGCCGCCGCGCAGGAAGAGCGCTTCACCCGCAAGAAGCACGATTACAGTTTCCCCATTCACGCCATTGAATCCTGTCTGTCCGAGGCGCGCCTCAAGCCATCGGAGCTCGATTGGGTCGGCTTCTACGACAAGCCGCTGTTGAAATTCGAGCGGCTGCTGGAAACGTATCTGGCGTACGCTCCGGTGGGCTTCAGGTCGTTCGCGAAGGCGATGCCTTTGTGGCTTCGCGAGAAGCTGTTTATGCGGCGGATTATCCGCGACGGCCTGCGGGGCGAGTTCAAGCGTCGCATCGTGTTCGTCGAGCATCACGAGTCGCACGCGGCCAGCGCGTTTTTCCCCTCGCCGTTCGACGAGGCCGCGATTTTGACGTTGGACGGCGTCGGCGAATGGGCCACGGCCAGCTTCGGCCACGGGCGCGGCAATCGCATCGAGCTTTCGCACCAGCTCAGCTTCCCTCACTCGTTGGGCCTGTTGTATTCGGCGTTCACTTATTACACGGGCTTCAAGGTCAACAGCGGCGAATACAAGGTGATGGGTCTGGCGCCCTACGGCACGCCCCGCTACGCCCCGCTCATTTACGAGCACCTGATGGACTTGAAAGACGACGGGTCGTTCCGCCTGGACATGTCGTACTTCAACTATTGCCAGGGACTGACGATGACGTCCGAGAAGTTCCACCGGCTGTTCGGCGGACCTCCGCGGGCGCCCGAGTCGCGCGTCACCGGTCGCGAGATGGACCTGGCCGCGTCGGTGCAGGCCGTCACCGAGGAGATCATGCTCCGCGCGGCCCGGCGCGTGCACCAGGCGACCGGCAGCCGCAACCTGGTTCTGGCCGGCGGCGTGGCGCTCAACTGCGTGGGCAACGGCCGCATCCTGCGCGACGGCCCGTTTGAGAACATCTGGATTCAGCCGGCGGCGGGCGACGCGGGCGGCTCGCTGGGGGTCGCCCAGTTCATTCATTACCAGCTTCTCGACAACCCCCGCGCCGCGTCGCCCAACGACAGCCAGCGGGGATCGCTGCTGGGGCCGCACTTCAGCGGCGACCAGATCGAGCGGTTTTTGCGGAAGGTCGGCGCCAAGTACGTTTGCATACCGGACGAAGACGCGTTGTGCGAGGAGGTCGCGCGGCTGCTGGCCGAGGAAAAAGTCGTCGGCTGGCTGTCGGGCCGGATGGAATTCGGCCCGCGCGCCCTGGGTGCGCGCAGCATCCTGGGCGACGCCCGCAGCGCGTCGATGCAGTCGGTGATGAACTTGAAGATCAAGTTTCGCGAATCGTTCCGGCCCTTTGCGCCGGCGGTGCTGCGGGAGCGCGTCGCCGAGTATTTTGAGATGCGGCCCTGCGAGGACAGCGCGTACATGCTTTTGGTGGCGCCCGTGCGCCAGGAAAAGCGGCTCAACGCCAGCGCGGCCGAGGACGGTCTCGTGGGCATCGAGAAGCTGAAGGTGCCCCGCAGCGTCGTGCCGGCCATCACGCACGTCGATTATTCGGCCCGCGTTCAGACGGTCGACGCCGAGCGGCACGGCCGGTATTACAAGCTGCTCAAGGCCTTTGAGCGGCAAACCGACAGCCCGGTGTTGATCAACACCAGCTTCAACGTCCGCGGCGAGCCGATCGTGTGCACGCCGGAAGAGGCCTACCGCTGTTTCCTGGGCTCGAATATGGACGTGCTGGTGCTGGAAAACTTCGTGCTCGGGAAGGACGATCAAAAACCGTTAAGCGAAACCGAGGCCGAGGCCTACCTGGCCCAGTTCCAGCTCGACTAAACCCGGGCTTCCCACACGCGGAAGCACCAGGTTGCCGTCAAGTGGGAATACAACGTGGAACGGCTTCAACCGGGCCGCTGTACGAGCAGGGGTGCGAGCTCGGCGGCGACCTGACCGGCGACGTATTCGTGCCCAGTCGCATTCCAATGGCCGTCGACGCGATAGTAGAATTCCGGCCGCGTTGGCTTTTGAGGGACCATGATGAGCTGCGTGTCCGTCGATTCGCATGCCCGTCGCAGCGTTGCCGCCTTGTCGTCGTCGAGGTCGACAACGATTAATAGAGCCGGCCATTTCCGGTCAACGCATATTTTGATTGCCCGCTCGACGAGCGCCGTCGTCAGCGGATAGCCCGCCGATTCCTGTTCCGCGCCGGTGGTCGCAACCACCGTATTGCCTGGTGCCTGACTCCGACTTAGGGTCGCGGCTTGGCGCAACAGGCCCACGAGGTGCAGATAGGTGACTCCGGGGACGGTTTCAATCGCGACTTGCGCATAGTGCCACCGGCCCGCCGGGGGAACCGGCATCTCCTGCAATTCATTTTTACCGGTGAGCCGAAACAGCCCCTCCCTAAGGTTGTCGCCCAGGTCGTTGCCCGACACCTGCATGACGACGGCTCGCGGCTGGAACCGCGCTGCCTCGTGCTCCAGAAATTTGATCCAACGTCCATTCCCCGTGTTGCCGACACTCGCGTTCACGATGGGGATATCCTTCAGGTCATAATTCCGTTCCAGACACTGGGCGACCAGTTGCGGGTATTCCTCTCCATCGTTAACTCCGTGTCCCATGGTGAACGAATCGCCCAGAAAAACGACGGCGCCTGTGGGGAACTCCTGCGGCTCGGGCCCTCGAAACCCAAAAGCGTTCGTCGTGAACCGCATCGAAAACTCCGGCGTGATCCGCCGACAATGAAAACTCGGCTTCAAACGGACGCCGTATACGGGGTCATACCGGGAGAATGCTGGTCCGACGTTCCGGACCGTGCCGAACCAGCGCACAGCGAGTTCGCACACGACCAGGCTCAGTAGGAAACTACCACTTAACACGCCGAGCTCGAGCCAAATTAATTTTCTAATGCGAGGCGGTTTCATAAACCGGCGTTTCCCACTTACTGCCAGGGACCCGATTCGGGCTCACCGATATTAATATGGCCGCACGCTACTTTCCACAATTTAGGCGAATTTGCGAGGGAACGTCACCGCGCGGTAGGCGCGGGGGGAACGCCGTAGTTAAAATCATATTGATCTCAACCGGGGCGTTTGCACTCAGCCCGAACGGCGATTTCCGCGATGCACACCCTGAACCTCAAGCCCAGCGACAAGACGCTCAAGGAATTTGCCGAGTTCGGCATGTTCATCCTGGGGCTCGTCGCGGCGCCTTGGATGCTCTATCGCGGGCACACGACGACGGCGGTCGTCCTGTGGGGCATGGCGATCGTGCTGCGCGGCCTGGCTTTCGTGAATCCGGGCTGGGTCCGGTGGCCGTTTGTCGTCTTAAGCATTGCCACCTGGCCGATCGGCTTTGTCGTGTCGAACCTGGCCCTGGTGATCCTTTACTATCTGGTCTTTACCCCGGTCGCGCTCGTGTTCCGGCTCGTCGGCCGCGACGCGCTGAACCGCAAACTGGACCGCCAGGCGGCCACTTACTGGGAAGCGCATAATCCCAATCGCGGCGCCGCCCGCTACCTGAAACAGTTCTAGCAATCCAACGGCTCTCCCGCTGCGAAAGACGCAGGGGCGAGGAAAAGATCGCAGCAAGACCCTAATTGCCCTGGGGCCCCACGATGAACGAATCCGACCAGAAAAAAGACTTCGAGCAGATGGCCGACGAAGCGCAGCCCGGCCTGGTGGCCGAGTTCATCGACTTTTTGGCCCACAACAAGAAGTGGTGGCTGCTGCCGATCCTGCTGGTTATGGGTCTGCTGGGCGTGCTGGCGATCTTCGCCGGCAGCGGCGCCGCTCCGTTTATCTACACGCTGTTCTAGCCGCGCCGGCAACTCAGAAGTTGGGCCGCAGCGTAGTGCGCCATGCGCTAGGTCATCGTCGCGCGCCGGTGCCCTCCCAAGCGCGCGCATCCTGGCGCGCTAACACGCGCCGCGTCTGTGGAGCCACGTGTTCAGGCATCGAAGGCGAGACACGAAACGCCGAGTCGATCGCGGCGCGTTTGTCGCGTCGCCCGCTTCAGTGCGCGACCTTGCGTCCCTGGATGACTTGGATCAACAGCACCACTAGCGCGATCGCTAACACGATATGGATCAGATTGCCAGCGACGCCGAAGCCAAGCCCGAACGCCCACAAGACCAGCAGCGATGCCAAGAGGACCCACAGCATAAGTCACCTTTTGCGTTGAGAAGTGTTTGGACACCCTAGCCCGCGAGACGCCTTCGGCCGGCTTTGCGATGCTGCTGCCCCGAGCGGAAGTTGGGCGCCTCATTTGCAAGCCTAGCATATGAAGTTTCCCCAACCCGCCCGAAGATGCAGAAAGCCAATACCGGCTTGGGTTTACGGGCTGGCGGCTGCGGGGTCAGGGGCGGGGGATGGTGGCACGCGACCACCGAGGAGACACGACGGGCGGCCACCCGTGGCACCTATAAAGAAGACCACCCTGGGCAGCGAGAGCACCAAGAGAGATAGGTCCAACGGTTGTGTGTCGAATACGACCTTTTTCTATCTCTTTAGACCTGGTGTTCCTGGCGCCATGGTGGTCTTTGTTAGTGGCGGTGGTCAGGTACGGTTTTCAGGCCAGCGCGGATCTTGTGCGCTGGACGAGCTTGTTGTCGGGTCCGGCGGAGCCGCGGAGATTAAAGACGCTTGAGGCCAGGTACCGGCCGCGGTAGATGGGCGAGACGTGGCGATAGTCTTCCAGCACGGCGCTTGCAAACTTGTAGTCGTGGGCATTCGTGCCCTTCAGGAAGATCAACAGCCGCGCGGCGTCGACAAATTCCTGCGGGTCGGGATGCGCGTCGAGATAGGCCAGGGTCTTGCCGGCGGCGGCCATCTTGTCGCGGCCGATGTCGGCAAAAATCTCTTCCACGGCCTTTCCGCCCGCTTCCGAAGGCGAGACCGGCTGCAATTCGTCGAGCTTTTGCGCGCCGACTTTGCCGCGTCCGCCCATCGCCTGGCGGAACATGGCGAGGAAGGCGGCGTTTTGCAGTAGCAGCATGCGGCGCGTGTCGTCGCTGGCCGTGGCGTCCCAGGCGTAACGCAATGCGTTCGTGGTGGTCCCGGCGTGCAGGGCCACGATGCCCGGCTGGCGGACGAGCAGCTCACCCGCGGCCAGGAATTGGGCGTCCCAAATGGCTTGCGGCGACATTTCTTTGTTCACCAGCTCGACGACTTTTTCGGCCGTCTCGTCTTCGCTGCCCTGGCGGAGCGCGGCCAACATGTCGCTGGTCGCGGCCGGATCGAGCTTGCCGTCGAGCCAGCCCGCGCGAATTTTCCCGGCCCGCTCGACGTTCTTGCGCCACGGCCGATCGGCCGTCTGGTCGCTCTTGGCAGGGTTGGCGCCGTCGTGCTGCAACAGTGCATAGGCCAGCGAGCGGAGCACGGGCTCAGTGTGCTGATAGCCGATGCAGTTGAGCGTGCGCAGGCTGTTGGCCACGAAGATGG
>JBBDNV010000091.1:0-24113 GCA_040877415.1 Pirellulales bacterium | reverse complement strand
CCCACTCGCTGCTATCACACCGCCGCCTAAAAAACAAACCGCAGGCTGCACCCGCGTAAGCTAGCGAGGCTCCAAAGCGCGCTGGGCGAGTCGCCCTAGCGCAGCTTCAAACGGGGCCTGTCCGGCGAGGATCTCGAGGCGGATGGCAAGGGCCCAAAGCGGTATGTTGCACGTCCAGTGCTCGCCGACTTTGACCAGGTCCTTGTGCGTGCACAACACGGCGGCGACGTCCAATGCGTCGGCCCAACGGGCGATCTCTCTGATGTCCTCGGGTGTGTAGTGCATATGGTCGGCGAACTCCACAGACGCCGCGACTTGATACCGGCAATGCGCAAGCGAGTGCCGGAACCCGGCCGGGTTGCCGATGCCGCAGAAGGCGGCGATGCGTTGGCCCGCTAGCGTTTCGAGCGGCTGCTCGGCGCCCGAGGCCGAAAGCAACGCTTGCGGAGCGTGCGTCGCTTCGAGCCAAAGAGCGGCGGGAGCGTAACGGGTCACGTGCTCGCGGATCTCGGCGCGCCCGGGCGCGTCGACCATGTCGGCTCGGGTCAGCATCAGCGCATCGGCCCGGGCCCAGCCCGAAAGCGGCTCGCGCAGCGTGCCGCGTGGAAAAACGTGCCCGAAGCCGAACGGCTCGAGCGCGTCGATGAGCACCAGGTCGAAATCGCGCGCCAGACGGCGGTGCTGAAATCCATCATCGACGAGCAACAGTTGACAACCGAACCGCCCCACGGCCTGCCGGGCCCCGCGCACGCGATCCGTATCGGCCACGTGCGCAAGGTCGGGCAGCTTTTGCGCCAGCTCCAAAGCTTCATCGTTCGGCCGGCCCTCTTTCGAGCGGTAGCCGCGGCTCACCACCCCGACGCGCACGCCGCGGCCGGCGAACCAGCGGGCGAGCCACTCGACCGTGGGCGTTTTGCCGGTTCCGCCGAGCGTGATGTTGCCGACGCTGACGACGGGCACTTCGAGGCGGGTGACGGGCGCACGGCCGGCGTCATACCGCCGATTGCGCATGCGGACGGCGGCCGTGTAGGGAACCGCCAGGGCTGCGAGCGCCGCGCGCACGAGCGTGGGCCCCGGGCCGCGCCACTCTCCGCTCACCAGGCGTCGAAATTGGGACGGGCGCATCGGCACGATGTGATGTCGCGATCCGTTCAAGCGCTGGGAGGCGAAAAGCCCCCTCACAGTTTCCGGCAAATCGCCTCGGCCATTTCGCGCGTGCCGACGGCCGTGGGGTCGTTGCGGTCGGCTTTCAGGTCGTAGGTCACGCTCTTGCCGTCGGCGATCACCGCGGCCACGGCATTCTCCAGACGCGCGGCCGCATCCATCTCCTTCAGGTAGCGAAGCATCAGCATGCCGGAGAGGATCAAGGCCGTCGGATTGACCTTGTTTTGACCCTTGTACTTGGGGGCGCTGCCGTGCGTGGCTTCGAACACGGCGCCGTCGGGCCCGATGTTGGCTCCCGGCGCGACTCCCAATCCGCCCACCAGCCCGGCCGCCAGGTCGCTCAAAATGTCGCCGTACAGATTCGTGAGCACCAGCACGTCGTACAACTCGGGTTTCTGCACCAGTTGCATGCACATGTTGTCGACGATGCGGTCTTCGAACTCGATGTCGGTGTTCCGCCTGGCCACGCTGCGCGCCACCTCGAGCCACAGCCCGTCGGTGTGCTTCATGATGTTGGCCTTGTGCACGCAGGTGACTTTCTTGCGGCCGTTTTGGCGGGCGTAGTCGAACGCGCACTCGACGATCCGCTCGCTGCCGGAAACGCTAATCGGCTTAATGGAAATGCCCGTCTCGCGGGCCTGCGTTTTGACCTTCCGCTCCGAGAGTTTGTTGATCACTTCGATCAACTCGGCGGTCTCGGGCTTGCCGCGTTCGAACTCGATGCCCGAGTAGAGGTCTTCGGTGTTCTCGCGGACGATCACCAGGTCGACCGGCACGGAGCTGAAAAAGGTCCGCACTCCGCGGTACTGCTTGCAGGGGCGAATGCAGGCGAACAGTCCCAGGGCTTGCCGCAGGTGGACGTTGATGCTGCGGAATCCGGTGCCGACGGGCGTGGTAATGGGGGCCTTGAGCGCGCACTTCGTGCGGCGGACGCTTTCCATCACGGCATCGGGAAGCGGCGTGCCGAGCCGCTGCATCACGTCCGCGCCGGCTTCCTGCACGTCCCAGTTGATTTTCACGCCCGTGGCGTCCACGCAGCGCTGGGCGGCGGCGGCCAATTCCGGACCGGTGCCGTCGCCGGTGATTAACGTAACGTCGTGTGCCATGCGGTGCCGACAACCAGAAGTCGGGGGGAAACAGGCGGGTGCGTCAGGCAGGTTGGCAAGCGCGCCAAGCTAACAGATGGGCGCCAGAGCGTCAAAGGGCATGTCTTTGGCGTAGCCTAAGACTGCGTTGCCGGGGCAGCGGGAGACATTCATCGCCTCGGAAAAAAATGGGTCATCATTGGCTGCGGAAACGCACCTTGGAACACCCGCTTTACTTGACTATAATATTAAATAGCATAGAATAGTAGCGCTGATGTTGAATGGACCATGGCTGAAGAGAAGAAGTATCTTAGCTTCATCGACACCAGGCCATTTGACGCGGCGTGGAAGGAATTCGGGCTCTCCGACGAGGATCACGCGGACCTCGAAGATCGCATTCTTGACGGACCGACGCGGCACCCGGTCATTCCGGGCACGGCCGGCATTCGAAAGATGCGATACGCCCCGCCGCGTTGGAAAACCGGCAAACGCGGAGCGCTACGTGTTTGTTACGTTTGCTTCGTCGATCTGGGGACGATCATCTTGTTGACGGTCTATCCAAAAAACGTGAAGGACACGCTTTCCGTCGGCGACAAAGCGCTGCTGAATCAGGCCGTGTCGAAGCTGCGGGCGAGCCTCGAGGAATTCCGCCAGAAACGAAGGCAATAGAACATGACGCGCAATATTGCCAGGGAAATGATCGACGGGCTGAATGAGCTCGCTGATGCGATGAAGAGAGGCGAGGACATTTCGAGAAAGTTCAACGTTCGCCAGGTTGCCTTGCGCATTAAGCCGGCGAAGTACACGCCCGCGCTCGTGAAAAAGACGCGCAAGACCTTGAATGCCAGCCAGGCCCTCTTCGCGCGATTTCTGGGCGTTGCGCCGACAACGGTACGCGCCTGGGAACGCGGTGCCAACACGCCAAGCGAGATGGCCGCTCGCTTCATGGACGAAATCCGCCACGATCCGAGGTATTGGAAATCCCGATTCATGTCGGTTGCAGAATTCAGACCCAGCGGACGTCGCGCAGCCGCGTCGGTTTCCCGAAAACGTAAGCGGGCCTAGGGAGTGCCAGTGCCGTTGTCCCCCGCACTGTTGGACGAGCCGACGGTGGCACTCGCGCAATCGAACCGGCGGCCGCCTTACAGCGTGGGGCCGATGTTCCAGGGGACGAACTCTTCCTGGCCGACGCCGTGCTGCTCGCTTTTGCTCTTCTTGCCGCTGGCCACGGCGATGATTTCGTCAAAAATTTCGCGGCCGACCTCTTCCACGCCGCGGCCCGAGAGGATCGTGCCGGCGTCGAGATCCATGTCGTCGATCATCCGCTCGTACATCGGCGTGTTGGTGGCCACTTTGATCGACGGCGTCGGTTTGCAGCCGAAGCAACTGCCGCGCCCCGTGGTAAAGACCATCACCTGCGCTCCGCCGGCCACGATACCCGTGACGCTCACCGGGTCCAAGCCCGGCGTGTCCATCACCACGAATCCCCGGGCGGTGACTTGCTCGGCGTACTGGTAGACTTCGTTCATCGCCGTGCTGCCGGCCTTGGCGATCGCGCCTAGCGATTTTTCATAGATCGTTGTGAGACCGCCCTCCTTGTTGCCGGGCGAAGGATTGTTGTCCGGCGTGCAGCCGAACAGGCCGGTGTACCATTCCCACCAGCGGATGCGATCGATGAGTTTTGCGGCGACCTCGGGCGAGCGGGCACGGCGGGTGAGCAGTTGTTCGGCGCCGTAGATTTCGGTCGTCTCGCCCAGGATCACGGTGCCGCCGGCCGCCACGATCATGTCGCTGGCCACGCCCAAGGCCGGGTTGGCGGTGATGCCCGAATTGCCGTCCGACCCGCCGCAGTTCGTCCCCAATACCAGTTCGGAAAGCGGGATCGGTTCGCGCCGCGCGTCGTTGGCCTCGGGCAGCATTTGCGCGACCAGCCGGCAGGCTGCTTCGATCGTCTTGGTCGTGCCGCCGGTGTCCTGCATGCTCAAGACGGGCGGACGTTTCGCGCTGGTGCCCGAGGCGTTGGCGCCGCCGATTTGCACGAGCTTCTGGTCGTCGAGCAGGTAGCCGAGCGAAGCCGTTTCGCAGCCCAGCCCCACCAGGACGTAGCCGCCGATATTCGGATGCCGCGCGATCCCGCCCAGCACGCGGTTGAGCGTGGCGTGTCCCTCGCCTCCGAACTGCATGCCGCAGCCGCCGCCGTGCGTGAAGGCCACGACGCCGTCGACGTTCGGATAATCGACCAGCGCGAGGGCGCCGAACCGGGCCGCGACGAACTTGCTGACCGACGCCGAGCAATTGACGGTCGAAATCACGGCGATGTAGTTCCGTGTGCCCGGCTTTCGGTCCGGCCGCCTGTAGCCCGCGAACGTGTGGCCGGCAAGCGGCCGCGGATCGGGCGGAACCTCGCTGGCGGCGGCGTAATCGCGGGCGAAGATGCCGGCCGTGAGATTGTGCGTGTGAAGCCAACTGCCCCGCGCGACGTCTTCGGTCGCAAAGCCGATTGTCTGCCCGTATTTCACCACCCGCTCGCCGCCGGGAATGTCGACGACGGTAATCTTGTGCCCGAGCCGAACCGGCTCGGTCAATTCCACCGCGCGGCCGCCGGCCGTGACGCGCGTGCCGGCCGGCAGATCGCGGGCCGCCACGCAGACGTTGTCGGAAGCGTGCAGCAGAACGACGTCAATCGGCGTGGCTTTTTGCATCGACGCAAACCGGGGCAACGAAAGGGCCCGCCGCGGGCAGCGGCCGATTTCAAGCTTAGCCGAGCACCCGGACGACCGCAATTTGCCGTTGGCGTCATGCCGTCGACGTCATTCGGCCGGTGAGCGGATCGAGCTCGCCGGACGGCAGGCGATCCGGCCCGGCCTCTTGCGCCAGACGCGTCCACGTGGAGCCGATGCACGGGAATCTACCGGGGCACTCCCTGGGCGACCGGGAATTGGGTGATTCCGGCCCCGGTTTGTTCCCTAAGCGCAATGCAACATCGTACCCAGACACAGACTGAACGGACAGTCATCGAGTAGCAATTAGGCGGACAGCCTCGTCCGGATTTTTCTTGCGATCCGGAACCGAAAATGCGACACTTGTTTCTCCGCCTTTTGGGAGGAAATAGGACGGTCTTGGAAGGGGGTGGTGGCGGGATTTCCCTACGTGATTCCGGCTGGATCACCACCCGTGGCGAGGTTGTGGCTCTCTGTCCCATTCTACGCTGAACAGTTATCGCAATTGGAATTTGCGGTTGCGACGCTCTCGAAACAATCGTCGTTGCTATATGGTGTTCTGACGACAGCCGTACCCCGCAAGCAGCCATCGTCGGGAGCGTTATGGTCGACTTTCCCGAAGCCGAAGCAGTGGAAGCCGAGATCGCAAGTGCGGGGCCATTGGCAGTGCTCTTCAGCCACGCATGTTCGGCCGGGGCGCACGAACTGCACGAAAGTCTGTCCGCTGATTTCAGCGCGGCAGGACTATCACTGCTGCTCGATCCGTTCAGAATTGGCGATGACGTGTGGATCGCCATGCGACGGCTTGAGATCCATGGCTTGATCTTTCATGCCACACAGAAATCCTTGGCCTCAAACGCAGTCGCGGCAGAACTGAAAACTGCGGGCATCTTGGCTGCACCGATCGTATGCGTTCGAGATCAGGTGCCGATCCCCGAGGGGCTGCGGGGTCGCATTTTTCTGAGTCTCCCGGAATCTGGCGAAATCGAGCGAAGCAACGTCGAGACGCTCGTCAACCAAATGCGGCTACGCGCTCGCGTGCATTGGGTGTGGCAATGGCTCATGCAGTCCGACCGGGCGGTTAGTGAAAGGGAAGCTGGAGTGAACTGGCTCCTAAGACAGCAGCCACAGATATTGGCTGAGTTTATTGAGCAACTCGCGCGGCTGCATCTCCTTGAAAAGGAAGATCCGACAGTTTCGTCGCTCCTTGCAGCAGTGATCGAGCGAACTGGCTTGCGCCATGAAGCGAGGGAGCATTTGCGGCGCTGGTGGCACTCCGTCGAGCATCCGCTCTCTCGCGATACGATTGCGGAGATCCTCACCACTTGGGGATTCGCCGCGCCAAGCTGCGGTGCCCGCCCGCGAAGACAAGTTGGCCGTTTGCTGGTTGGATCATTCGTGGGGACATCATCGCTAATGGTCGCAGGCATAATTGCTGTCAGAGGCTGCCATTTTGAGACGACTGATTCGCGAGGCGGCAAGGTCATCATCGAAGTCGGTGCGGAGTTTCGCAAGGCCTGGGCACCCTACGAGCGTGCAGTCTCACCAGCCGTCCGCCCTGAGGATCTCTGAGCAAGGTTGATGGATTTCTATCGACACAAAGAAACACGGCAAAACCAATGAGGAAGGTGGCTCTATGAAAGTCAAATCTGAACACAATCCGACTGTCGAGCATGAAATCAAACGCCAAACGGGAAAGCACCGGTTCGAGGGTAGTGTCATTTCGACGAGCGTACTTGTGATCATTAGTGCGCTAGCGGGATGCACAAAACAGGATTCCCGCCTAACGCCCACCGCGGAGCGCGCAGCCGAGGGCGTTGGACAAGTCGACGCCGGCCTGCAAGCTAAGGCGGAGCGCGTGACGGAGGGTGTCGGCGAGCTGATCACAACTACACCTTCACGCGCGGCCGGCCCGGTGTTTATTTTTGAGGAGAACCACGCCTCACGCATCGGACAGATTCAGATCGCCACGATGTTGACGCGCCTGTACCACCAACAAGGATTGCGGATCGTCGGGTTGGAAGGAGCGATCAAGGCCACCGCTCCGCTGCCTGCTGGGAAATACCTCGCGGCGGTCGATGAGTCAGCGCGCAATGCTACACTCAAGGACTTGCTTCGTGAAGCGGAGATAAGCGGTGCAGAGTATGCCGGGGCCGTGCTTCCGGGCTTGCAGATCGTCGGAATCGAGAACGCGGATGAATACAACGTGCGTCCTCCGGATGGTGTCTCACCGGAGTTCGTGGCGATTCTCGCAATCGCCGAACGCACACTGAATCCCGAAGCGCTTCAGAACGTTGCGGAGAAAATTTCCAGGGGCAAGGTCGATGATGCAATAGACGCCATGAAATCAGCGGATCCATGGATTAAAGCGCGACTTGATACCATGATGCATCCCAGCCAAAACCTAGCGGATCTCGTGGGCAATGTGCAGGCCATAAAGGAAAAAGCGCAATCGCTGGAGATTGAACTGCCACTGGAAGTGGCTAGCGGGCTCGACGCGAGCATCAGTTTCCACCGCACGGCAGACGATCGTAGCAGCACAATGGCTGACGCCATAGCCGAACTTTCGAAACAGAATCCCGGAAAGCCCGTTGCGATGATTATCGGAGCTGCGCATACGGAACGTGTGCTGGCAGAGTTGGAAAGCAACGGTGTGGCGGCGGTCGTGCTGCGCGCCAAATCTTTCAAAGGGGAAGACGAGGAAGTCGGCCGTTTCGTGCTCAAGAGCCAAGGCCTATGGGGCAACGACGAAATAGGCTCGTTGGGCGCCATCCTGAATCCGAAAAAAGACCCATCCGAGGGTGAACGAAAGCCAGCACCTGTCATCGGTGATATGAAACGTGATGGCTATGCCTCAGCCCAGGCGGCGGCCAAGATCGCTGCCAAAGCGGTACGCGGTGGAGGTGAATTCCCTAAGTCGGTCGTCAACCAACTCCAGGCTTTGCCGGGGATCACCGTCCATCCCGATTCGTTCGAAAAACAGGGTTACGATGTGATCTTTGCCTTCGACATCGAAGACACCACCGGCAAAAAGCAACGAGTCTGGGTTCGCGCGGGGACGAAACCAGTTGCGGCGAAATCCGCAAACGATCCTGTCGAAACCGCGCTGTTGAAGCTAGAACAGGCTGAAGCGGAAGCCGGCGAGGGGGGCGGAAAGGAGCCACCGAAGGTTAAGAAAACAACTGGCACGGAGGAGCCGGGTGAGGGTGGGAAGCCGAACCAGGGCAAGGTTGAGTCCGAAGCGGGAAACAGGCCACGGATCGGCTCGTTGACGAACCGAGAAGTTCAAGCCAAGTTCTTCCGTTCGGCTGAAGAGGCGCGAAGCTCTCCGCCCATCAGCATTTGATCCCGACTGTGCTTGCTTGCTCGATCACTCCGCATCACCGCCTCGGCTATGGTCAGCCGTGGGAAAAGGAAGGCCCCTGCTTTTGAACAGGATGTCTCCCCTGTTCGGGGTGGCAGCATTTGAACCGCACCGACCGGCCGGCACTGCTCGTCAGACTTGTGCTTCACGCCTTCAGCCGTCCCCAGCCACAGCCTGAACAGGACCAGCCCACCCTCGGTCAGCCGATTAACGACAGGACATGTACGTCGGGTGCGTGTGCAGGTAGCGCGGCAAGAACGCGGCGAATCCGTATTAGGCTTAGTCGCCGCCGGAATCGCGGCGGCGCGCCCTCGCGGGAGGCCCAAAATGACTATACTATTCTTTAAGAGAGGCAGTCTCTTGGCGAGCGAGAAAGATTCAACCGGGAACTGAGCGATGGCCACCCACGGACCCCCATCTGTCGAGCAAGCCCCCACGACCGACCCGACCGCCACCAACACTAAGCTGGTCGAGTACGAAGAGTTCATCGAGAACCAATTGCGCAAGACGCGCAGCCACGTTCGCGGCGTCGACGTCGCCGCCGGCCTGATGATTCTCGTGGCGGGCACGATGGGCTACTTTTTCCTGGCGGCGCTAGTGGATCACTGGTTGATCGCCGGCGGGCTGGCCTATTGGGGACGGTTCTTGCTGTGGGGCGTCTACCTGGCGGCCGCGACGTATTGGGTGGCCACCGAGATCGTGCCGCTCCTGGTCAAGCGCATCAATCCGCTGTACGCGGCCGAGACGATCGAGCGCAGCCGGCCGACGCTCAAAAACACGCTGCTCAACTTTCTCTTGTTCCGCGCCAACCCCGCCGGCGTCCACGAGAAGGTGTTTCAGGCCATCGAAGAACAGGCGGCCACGAAGCTGGCCGGCGTTCAAGTGGACTCGGCCGTCGACCGCACGCGCTTGATCCGTCTGGGCTGCGTGCTGATCGGCATCCTGATCGTTTGCGCGGCGTACATGCTGCTGTCGCCCAAGGACCTGTTCCAGACGGTTCGCCGGGTCGCGATGCCGTGGGCCGACATCAGCGCGCCGACGCGCACGACCATCGACGAGATCACGCCGGGCGACGCGCACGCGTTTCGCGGCCAACAAGTCGAGGTGAAAGCTCGCGTCGCCGGGCTGCCCACCGACGGCAAGGTGATGCTCTACTACACCACGGCCGATCGCCAGATCGTCGATCGGCCCGTCGAGTTGAACCTGCCCGCCAACGAATACCAGCACGTCGCGGTGCTGCCGGCCCCGGACGCTGCGCTCGAGCAAACGATTGCCTATCGCATCGAAGCCGGCGACGCCGTCACCCGGCCGTACTCGATCGAAGTCGTCGCGGCGCCGACGATCGTGGTCCGGGCGATCGACTACAAATACCCCGAATACACGGGCCTGCTGGCTCAACGCGTCGAGCATCAGGGGGACATCAAGGCGATCGAAGGCACCCAGGTAACGCTCGAAGCGCTGGCGAATCAGGACATCGATTCGGCCCACGTCGATTTCGACTGCAACGACACGCTCGACCTGCGGATGCGGGCCGACAAGCAGACCGCGCGGGCGACGTTCGGTTTGTCGCTCGGCGACGATCGCCGGACGCCCGAACACAGCTCGTATCAGGTGCTGTTCAAGAACGCCACGGGGCAACAAAACCCGCAGCCGGTGCGGCACGAGATCAGCGTCACTCGGGACATCGCCCCCGAAATCCAGTTCGTCGCGCCGCGAAAGGACGAAATCGACCTGCCGGCCGATGCCGCGGTCGAGCTGGAAGTCGTGGCGAACGATCCGGATTTTGCGCTGGCGCGCGTGAAACTTTCGGCCGCCAAAGGCCAGTCGCAAGTCGTCGACGAGACGCTGCTCGACGAAACCTGGCGCGGTCAGTTCGTCAAGAAGTTTCGTTTCCAGCCGCGGAAGCTGGGCCTGGTGGCCGGCGACCTCGTGGATTACTGGGCCGTGGCGGTCGACAACAAAGACCCCGGGCCCAATCAGACGGAAACGAGCCGGCGGCGAATTCGCATCGTATCTCCCAGCGGGCGAGAAGGCGATCGGGACCAGCTCGCGCAAAACAAGAAGCGCGGCGAGGGCGAGCGCCAAGAGCAACCTGACGACACCCAAAAGGGCGACGACAAGCGTCCGCGCGATCAGCAACAGCAGCCGGATGACAAGTCCGACGTGCCCAAAGCGGACCCAGACCGGCAGCCTTCCGGAAACTCCGAGCCCGGCGAGGACCAGCCGGAAAAAACCGAGCGCGCCAATGATGCCGAACAGGGCGAATCGCAGGACGGTTCGAGCGGCGCGGCGGCCGAGCGGCGCGCAGGCGAAGGACCGCCCGGCAAGTCCGACGAAAAGCAGGGTGAGAAAGGCGCCGAGCCCGGCGTCCCCAGTGACGGCACGAACGACGGTGAAGCGATCGAACGCATTCTCGAGCATCGCGGCGGGCAGGACCAAGGAAAGTCCGACAAGCACGAGAAAGAACCCGCCGGCGACGAGCAGGGTGCGGACAACCGCGAAAAAGGCTCCCAGAACGGCCAGAGCCAGGACGCTGCAAAATCACAACAGGCCGACAAGGACGCCGAGCGGGATCAGCGTCAGCCGCCCGACGATGCGCCAGGTGCAAAGCCGCGGGAAGGATCGGGCGCGAACCAGACCGGCGCCGGCAAGCCGTCGGACGACAAGCAGCAAGACGGCCGGAATCAACAGCAGCGCGGCGACGACCGGCAAGAGCAAGGTCAGCAATCACAGGGTGGAAACGAGCCGACGGAAAAGCCCGACAATAAAGATCCTGGACAGCCGGGCGATTCGACGCCGCCCGACGGCAACGCGCAAGGAGACACGAGCTCTCAAGAAAAACCGCAACACGGCAAGGGCGCTCGTCAATCGCAGCCCGCCGGCACGAAGGACCGGCAATCGAGCGGCGAGGACGGCCAGGGCGAGACCGGCCAGCAACCGTCCGATGGTTCCAAGACGCCGGACCAGCCGAACGTCGAGCACCGCCGCGGCGAGGGCACCGATTCGCGTGGCGCCGAGCGCCAAGGTGACGGGCAGCCGAACAAACAGGATCGTCATCGCCAGGCCACGCAGGATTCCAATACGCGCGAAGACGGCACGCCCCAGGATCCGTCGACCAAGGGACAGGGCGCCGGCGCCGGCGACGATCCCGAGCGCCATCCGGATCAAAAACCGCCCCAGGACACCGACCAGCGGCCCGACGCGCGCGGCGGCGACGGCGAAAACCAAAAGGGCCAGTCCGGCGCAGGTCAAAGAACCGACGACAACAAAGGCTCGCCGACGTCACAACCGGCCCGGCCTACCCGCAAGTCGAACCCCGCCGGGCCCGATGACAAAGAACAAACGCCCCAGGGTGACGCGCAATCGCCAAACACGTCCGAGCGCGAATCGGATACGGAAAGTGCGCAGGACGGCGAACAATCGGGCGGGGGCAAACGGGGCGGCGGGCAAAAGGCCAACAAGTCGGGCACCGGCGGCGCCGGCCAGAACACGGCCGCCGACGACGGTGCCGGACGTTCGGACGATGCCGGCGATGGTGAAACGTCGAATCGCGCCGGCGGCGATCGCCAGGCCGATCGCGAGACCGGCCAAAGCGGATCGAAAACGGGTCCCGGCTCGCGCACCAAATCCTCCGACGGCGAAAACGAACAGTCGGGCGGCCAGAACGCTCCGCAACAACCGTCCGATTCCTCGTCCGCCCAGCCGCCAAGCGGCCAAAACCCCGAGGGCGCAGGCGCCCAAGGCGGCCAGAATCCCAGCGCGACTCGCCCAGGGTCGAGCACCCCGCGCGAGCAAAAGTGGAAACCGGGCGTCGATAAGGCCGACGAAGCCAACCTGGAATATGCCCGCAAGGCGACCGGTCTGGCGCTGGAACATCTGAAAGACCAACTCAAGAAGGAACAGCCCGACCACCAACTGCTGGACCGGCTGGGCTGGTCGCGCAAGGATTTGGAGAATTTTGTGAAGCGTTGGGATGCGATGCGCAAGGACGCCGAAGCCCCGGGCGACCAGGGAGCCGGCCTCCGCCGCGAGTTGGACGAAACGCTGCGCAGTCTGGGCCTGCGGCCCCGCGCGACCACCTTGAAGAGCAACCAGCGCCGCGACGACCGCTCGCAAGGCTACCAGGAATCGCCCCACACCACGCCGCCGCCCGA
Organism: Pirellulales bacterium; assembly: GCA_040877415.1. Lineage (GTDB taxonomy): Bacteria > Planctomycetota > Planctomycetia > Pirellulales > PALSA-1355 > JBBDNV01. Next base: position 11,626 of record JBBDNV010000091.1, on the reverse strand, counting down.
ATACACCGAGTCGTTCAAAGCCTATACCCAGGGCACCGCCCGCGGCGGAAAATAGCACGCGTTCTGCCCGAACGCTACGATGGAATCATCGTGGGCTGGCTCGGTCGACAATCCCCCGCAGAGCCGCGGGGAAAAACGTGCGTCGTGGGGCAGCTCCCGGTTTTGGCGGGGGACTTTCATGCTCGAGCGCACGCCCCGGTACCTCGTTCCTTTTCACCCCAAGCGGGTTCCGCACCGCTTTGCCGACGTGCTGGTGATCGGCGGCGGAGTGGCCGGACTGCGCGCGGCGCTGGCGGTTCCGCCCGAGCAATCGGTGCTGGTTGTCACCAAGAGCGGCTTGCGGCAGTCGAATAGCAATTACGCGCAAGGGGGCATCGCCGGCGTGATCGATCCGGAAGACCGATTCGAGAATCACATCGACGATACGCTCACGGCGGGCGGCCAGCTCTGCGATCCCTCGGTGGTCGAAATGGTGGTGCGCGAAGCGCCCGAGCGGATCGGCGAGCTGATCGCGTGGGGCACGAATTTCGACCACGTGTCGGGCGCGCTGGCGCTTGCGCGTGAAGGGGGTCACAGCCACCATCGCATCGTCCACGCCCTGGGCGACGCGACGGGCAAGGAGTTGATGCGCGCCGTGATCGATCGCGCGTGCGCGATGCCCAACGTCGAGACCAGGGAAAACGCCTTCACGCTCGATCTCTTGACGCACGAAGGCCGTTGCCGCGGCGCGCTGGTGTGGAGCCAGCAGCACGGCCAGACCCTGGTGTGGGCCAAGCAGACCATCCTGTGTACCGGTGGCACCGGGCAAATCTATCGCGAAACCACGAATCCCGAAGTGGCCACCGGCGACGGGCTGGCGATCGCCTGGCGCGCGGGCGCCGAATTGCGCGACATGGAGTTCATGCAATTCCATCCGACGGTGCTCTACATCGCCGGCAGCAGCCGCAGCCTGATCACCGAGGCCATGCGCGGCGAAGGGGCGCGGCTGGTGGACCGCGACGGCCATCGGTTCATGAGCGACTACGACCCGCGCGGCGAATTGGCTCCGCGCGACGTGGTCAGCCGCGCTATCGTCACGCAGATGGAACGCACGCGGCATCCCAACGTCTATCTGGACCTGACGCACCTCGATCCCGCGGCCGTGCGGGCCCGATTCCCGGGCATCGCCGCCACGTGCGCCGAGTTTGCCTTGGACATCACCAGGGATTGGATTCCCGTGCGGCCCGGGGCCCATTACATGGTCGGGGGCGTGACGGTCGACATCGAAGGGCGCACGACCGTGCCCGGCTTGTGGGCGGCGGGCGAGTGCACGTCCAGCGGGCTGCACGGCGCCAATCGGTTGGCGTCGAACAGCCTGCTCGAGGGCCTGGTGTTCGGCGCGCACGCCGGCGCCGGGGCGGCGCGCGAGGCGGCAAAGTTGGACGACGATTTTCGCGGCTTGCCGCTTGTGAACCCGCCCCTGGAGGAGGGGGCCGAAGTGCTGGACCTCGCCGACATTCGCAATTCGCTCAAAAGCCTGGTGGGGCGCGCAGCGGGCGTCCGTCGCGAGAGAAAACGCCTGTTGGAGGCCGCGGGCAACATCGATCGCTGGTGTGGCTACGTGCTGGCGCGCCAGTTCACCGACACCAGCGGCTGGGAGCTGCAGAACATGCTCACCGTGGCCCGCATTATCATCGAGGCCGCACTCGCCCGCGAAGAAACGCGCGGCGTTCACTGCCGCACCGATTTCCCCGAAACCGATGACGTGCATTGGAAGCGGCGGATCGCGTTTCGGCGGGACGGGTGAGGCGCGCCGTAAACGGCGCTGACGGTGGCCCCAAGGCCGGCCGCGGTCCATTCGATCCAACTGGCGTGATCGGACCGGGTTGGGCCGCTTTTTCTCCCCGTTTCTCGATCCAAAGGGCCGCTAGCTGCGTAAGTCTGGACAGGAACGCGGGGTTCAAGGTAGCTTTCTAGTCGCTCTTAGGTCAAAATTGCCCGCCGGCCGGGTCAATGGCGCGACACGGTGCCGCGAGCCCTTCGTCGACGAGCGCGGGGGCTCTTTGTTGGAAATCGTTGTGATCTCGGTATTTCCATCCCCGAGTGGACCACCAGGAGTGAATGATCCATGAGCGACGAGCAAGGTCCGGCCATGATCGAGGCCGTCTCGCTGGCCAAATACTATGGCGATTTTGCCGCCATTGAGGATGTCTCGTTCACGATTCCCCAAGGGCAGGTCGTGGCGTTTCTGGGGCCTAACGGCGCCGGAAAAAGCACGACCATGAAACTGCTGACCGGCTACCTGGCGCCCTCGAAGGGGGTGGCCCGAATCGCCGGTCACGACATGGCGGCCGACCGGCTGGCCGGTTCGGCCTGCCTGGGCTATCTGCCGGAAAACGGCCCGCTTTATCCGGACATGACCCCGCGGTCGCTGTTGGAGTTTTTCGCCGACGCGCGGGGGATGACGCTCAAGCGCAAGCGGCAGCGCATCGACGCGGTCGTCGAGCTGTGCGACCTGGGGGCCGTGATCGGCAAGCCCATCGGCAAACTCTCCAAAGGTTACCGCCAGCGCGTCGGCATGGCGCAGGTGCTTTTGCACGAGCCCGACGTGCTGATCCTCGACGAACCGACCGCGGGGCTGGACCCCAACCAGATCCGCGACGTGCGGCGAACGATTCGCACGCTGGGGCAAAGCAAGACCATTCTGCTGTCGACCCACATTTTGCAGGAGGTCGAAGCCATTGCCAGCCGCGTGCTGTTCATCACCGAGGGACGAATGGTGTACGACGGTCCGGTATCGGGGCTCGTGGCCGGCGGCAAAAGCCTGGACGCGCGGTTTCTCGAGTTGTCCGCCGAGACCGTGTAGACAATAGACAATCCGCCGGCCGAGTGCCCGCGACGCGACTCGGCCCGGCGCGCGGCGTTGGATCCCGGGCAAAGCGAACTTCGAAGAAAACTGGAACCATCATTCGAGCTTAAAGCCATGAAACTCCACGTCATCCGTGCGATCTTCAAACGGAACTTTGTCAGCTACTTCAGCAATCCGACGGGCTACGTGTTCATCTGCGTGTTCGTGCTGTTGAGCTCGTTCGCGGCGTTCTGGCCCAGCGAGTTTTTCAACGCGAACCTGGCCAACCTCGACCAGCTCAGCAAGTACCTGCCGTACATACTGTTGGTATTTATTCCGGCCATTACCATGAGCATTTGGGCCGACGAGCGGCGCCAGGGGACGGACGAGCTTTTGTTGACGATTCCCGCCGGCGATTTCGACGTGGTGCTCGGCAAATACCTGGCGGCAGTGGCCATTTACAGCGTCTCGCTCGTGTTCTCGCTGATCTCGAACTACCTGGTGATGATCAACCTTCTTGGATATCCCGACCCGGGGTTGCTGCTGGGGACTTATTTCGGCTACTGGATCGTCGGTCTGGCGATGCTCTCGATCGGCATGGTGGCCTCGTTCTTGACCGGCAACCTGACGGTGGGATTCATCCTGGGAGCGCTGTTCAACGCGCCGTTGGCGTTCGCCGGTTCGATGCCCGATTGGCGCTGGCTGCGGTTTTTCCAGCAGTTGAGCATCAGCGAGCAGTTTCGCGATTTTTCCAGCGGCGTGATCAGCTTTGCCAGCATCGGCTATTTTCTGGCCATCGTGGCGGTGATGCTCTATTTGAGCGTCGTGCTGATTGGCCGGCGCCACTGGCGCGGCGGCTTCGAGGGGAACGCCGCGGCCTGGCATTACGCCGTGCGCTTCGCCGCGCTGGCGCTGGTGGTGATTTCGCTGAACGTCTTTCTGGCGCGGCACGATCGGCTGCGCGCCGACGTCACCAGCGAGGGGCTCAATTCGCTCTCGCCGCAAAGCCGCGAGCTGATCGAAAAACTCGACGCCAAGCACCCGGTCGTGATCGAATACTTCGTCAGCCCCACCGTCCCGGAGAACTACGTGCAAACCCGGCTCAACCTGCTCTCCGCGCTGCGCGAGCTGCAGGCGCTGGCCGGCGGCAAGATCAAGGTGATCGGTCACGACGTCGAGCCCTTCAGCGAAGAGGCGAACATCGCCGAGCAGCAGTTCGACATCCGGCCCGTGCCCGTCGAAGGCCGCGCGCGCGGCACCTATACCCGGGACGAAATTTTCCTGGGGCTCGCTTTCACCTGCGGGCTCGACAAGGTGGTGATCCCCTTCCTCGATCGCGGCATCCCGGTCGAGTACGAGGTGGTGCGCTCGATCGCCACGGTCAGCCAACTCGAGCGGAAGAAGCTGGGCGTGCTCTCGACCGACGCGCAACTGTTCCCGGCCTTCAACATGCAGACCTTCTCGCCCGGGCAGAAACAGCAGATCATCGACGAGCTGGAGAAGCAATACGAAGTCGTGCAGGTCGATCCGACCAACCCGATCACCGAAAGGTACGACGTGCTGCTGGCCGTGCAGCCCTCGAGCCTGGACCCCCAGCAGATGAAACACTTCATCGACGCGGTCAAAAGCGGACAGCCGACCGCGATCTTCGAAGACCCGTTCCCCTGGCTGAATCCCGAAGTCCCCGGCACGAGCGCTCCCAAGATGCCGCCCGGCGCGGGCAACCCGTTCATGGCGCAGCAGCAGCCGCCGCAGCCCAAAGGCGACATCGGCGAGCTGTGGAAGGTGCTGGGCGTCGATTTCAGCGGCACGAACGTCATCTGGCAAAACTACAACCCCTATCCGAAACTGGCCGGCTTGCCGCACGAATGGGTCTTCGTCGATCGCGAATGCGGCGCCAAAGAACCGTTCAATCGTGAGAATCCGATCAGCGCCGACTTGCAGCAGGTGCTGTTCTTGTTTCCCGGTTCGATGTCGGGCTTGAATTCGTCGGATCTGAAATTCACCCGGCTGGTGACCACCAACAACAACACCGGCACGATTCGCCACGATCAGCTCATGGAGCGCGGCTTCATGGGCCAGTCGCGGATGAATCCCGACATTCCGTTGTTGGAAAAGCCCACCGGCGACTCCTACACCGTGGCGGCTCAAATCCGCGGCAAGCTCCCGGCCGAAAATATTCCGATGTCGGAACAGAAGGCCCAGGTCGCCGACGACAAAGCGGAAGACAAGTCCCCCGACGCCAAGGCGAAGACCGACGAGGCCAAGGCCGACGAAACCAGGACCGACGACACCAAGGCGGACCAGGCGAAGGCGGACGACAAGCCCAAGGCGGACGAGGCCAACGCGGGCCAGACTGGCGCCACCGAACCAGAGGCCGACGACAAGGCCAAGGAAAAGCCGGCCGACGCCAAAGCGGCCGAGTCCGAAAAGCCGGCCAAGGCCCCGACGCCCAAGAAGCCCGAAATCAACGTCGTGGTCGTCGGCGACATCGACTGCCTGTACGGGCAGTTTTTCGCGCTTCGCGCGCGGGGGGGCGATCCGAGCGACGAGTTCGACTTCCATTTCGACAACGTGCCGTTCGTGCTCAACGTGCTCGACGTGCTGGCGGGCGACCACCGGTTCGTCGAGATTCGCACCCGCCGCCCGGCCCACCGCCCGCTGACCAAGGTGTTCGATGCCACCCAGGCCGCCCGCGACAAGTCTGACAAGGCGCGCGAGAAGTACCAGCAGGACTTTGAAAATGCCCGGATCAAGGCGCAGGCCGAATTTGAGGCGCACATTGCTGAAATGAAGAATCGCGAGGGCGTCGACCAGCGACAAGCGGCCGTCGACATCCTGGCCGCGCAGCAGCAAGGACAGCGTCAGTTGGACGTTAAGCTGGAAGGGCTCAAGGACGAACGCGACGACGCGCTCAAAGCGGCCCAGCGCGAGTTGGATCAGGCCGTGCACAGCGTGCAGGATCGGTTCAAGCTGTGGGCCGTGCTGCTGCCGCCCATTCCGCCCTTGATCGTGGCGTTCATCGTATTCTTCAACCGCCGCGCCGGCGAGCGCGAGGGAGTTTCCAAGGCTCGTCTGCGTTAGAAACCGACCAGGTTGTTTGGCAACGGCGCCTTAAGGGGCGCCAAAGCGCCCCCGGGCGAGCGAACCGAAGCGAGGTACCTCGATGAAAGATACTGAAACCAAAAAGACGCTCACCTTCCTCCTCGTGGCCGGCATGGCCTTGCTGGTGGCTTGGGAGCCGTGGCGACCGGCCGCCGTGGACACCAGCGCGCCGGCCGAGGTGGGCCAGAAACTGTTTCCCGATTTCACCGATCCGCTCGCGGCCAAGAGCCTGGAGATCGTCACGTTCGACGAGAGCACGGCGGCGATTCGCGACTTCAAGGTCTCGCAAAACGCCGGCGTGTGGTCCATTCCCTCGCACAGCAACTATCCGGCCGATGCGAAACAGCACATGGCCGACGCCGCCACGGCGCTCATGGACCTGAAAATCCTCAATCTGGCCAGCGACCGTCCCGGCGACCGAAAAGAATACGGCGTGATCACGCCCGATCCAAAGGAACTGCGCGTGGGCATGACCGGCGTGGGCACGCGCGTCACGGTCAAAGACGGCAAGGACAAGGCCCTGGCCGACCTGGTGCTCGGCAAAGAGGTCAAGAATCAGCCGGCGCTGCACTACGTCCGCCGCGTCGGTTCGTATCAGATCTACACGGTGAACGTCAAAACCGGCGACCTGTCGACCAAGTTCGACGACTGGATCGAAAAGGACCTGTTGAAGCTCAACGCCTTCGACGTGCGCGAGGTCGAGCTGAACGATTATTCGAGCCAGGCCGGGGTATCGGCTGAAGGACGGCTTGTCTTGGACCTCAACAAGCGCGCGGTGATGAAGCTCGGCTACGACGACGCCAAGGGGAACTGGAACCTTAAGGAACTGTCCGAATTCGACGAACGGGGCGAGCCGAAATTGGTCAAGCTGGCCGACGACGAAGAGCTCAACACCCAGAAGCTGAACGATCTGAAAAACGCGATCGACGATTTGCAGATCGTCGACGTGGAGCGCAAGCCCGACGGGCTCAGCCAGGATTTACGCGCGAGCGAGGAGTTCTTGAACAACGTCGAGGCGATGCAATCGCTTGCCGAGCGCGGCTTCATGCCCGTGCCGGTGAGCCCCGGCGGGCCGCGGGAAATCTTTTCCAGCGAGGGCGAAGTAACCTGCGCGACCAAGGACGGCGTGAAATACGTGCTGCGGTTCGGCAACCTGGCCGGCACCAGCATGCCGGATGAAAAATCAGACGACGACAAGAAGCCGAAAAGCTCGGCCCCCAACCGCTATCTGTTCGTGATGGCGCAGTTCGACGAAAGCCAGATTCCCAAGCCCGAGCTGAAACCCGTGCCCGGCGAGCCGGCAGCCGACGAGAAGTCCTCCGAGGGTAAGAAACCGGCCGAAAAGACTCAAGACGCCGCGGAAAAACCGGCCGATGCAAAACCGGCCGATGCAAAACCGGCCGAGAAACCGGCCGCTAAGCGCGTCCCCCAGAAGAAGACCGCCCAAGTCGAAACCAAGGCCGCCGACGAGGCCCAAGAGAAACAGAAAGCCCCCCCGGCCGCTGAAACCAAACCCGCCGACGATGCGCCCGAGGCCGCCAAAGCCGACGAACAGAAAGAGCCCGCAAAGCCCGCCTCGCCCGAGGAGGTGGAAAAGCTGGCGGTCGAACGGGAAAACAAGCACAAGCAAGACGAGTACGACAGCGCGGTCAAAAGAGGGCAGGAGACGGTGAAGGAGCTCAACGACCGGTTCGCCGATTGGTACTTCATCATCTCCGACGACGTCTACAAAAAGATCCACTTGGGGCGCACGGACATCGTCAAGAAGAAGGCCGCCGAAAAGAGCGACAGCGTGGACGAGTTGAACAATCTCGAAGAGGGCGTCAAGATCGGTCCCGGCGCGAAAGACTCGCCGAAATAGCCGCGCGCGGTCACTCGGCCACTGCCGTGCCGAGCGAGCGCAGCAGCTCCAACGTGAATATGCCCGTGTCGTGACCGTCGCTGAAGGCGATCGAATAGGCGTAGTTGCCCACGGGCCGCATTCCCAGGATCGTCAGCGGCCGGGCTTCGGCCAACGACAGGACCTGCAATCCGCCGAGTCCGCCGCTCGGCTCGGCCGGCCTGGCGTTTTTTTCCCGGCACGTGGCGCAGGGGCAGCTCTTCCGCAGCTCGCCGAAGGTGATTTCGCGCTGTTGGCCGTCGTTCCACGCGATAGCCAGCTTGCTGCCGTCGCGAATTTCCAGCCTGGTGGGTCGCAGTTCCATGTGGTCGCTTCTCTTGGCCCTACTCCAATTCTTCCAGCGCCGCCAGGAGCCGCTCGACTTCGCCCGCCGTGTTGTAATGCAAAAGGCCGAGCCGCACGAGCCCGTCGGGCTCGAGCCCCAACGATTCGGTCAACGCAAGCGCGTAGAAATTGCCGTGCCAGGCGAATATGCCGCGCCCGGCCAGGTGATCGACCACTTCGATCGGCGATCGCTTGCGGTGCGTGATCGAGACCGTCGGCACGCGCTGGCTGAATCGGGCCGGGTCGGTGATACCCCAGACGCGCACCTGGCGAAGCTCCGCGAGGCCGGCCATGAGCCCGGCGCACAGTTGCCGCTCGTAGACGCCGATTTCACCCAACGCCGCGGCGAGGGCGTCTCGGCGCGTGGCGGCCCGCGGCGCAAACCGGCGGCCCACGTCGGCCAGGTATTCGACGGCCGCCAGCACGCCAGCGATGCCCTCGTGATTCTGCGTGCCGGTCATCCACCGTTCGGGCAGCGTGTCGGCCGCCGGCCGGACCTTGTAGGGTTGTAGTTCTTCAAGCAGTTGGCCGCGGCCCCACAAAATGCCGACGTGCGGGCCAAAGAATTTGTACGCCGAGCAAACCGCGTAGTCGCAGTCCCAGCGGTCGACCTCCATGAAGGCGTGAGGCGCGTAATGCACGGCGTCCAGGTACACCTGGCTGCCCGCGTCGTGGGCCCAGCGGCAAATGTCGGCCACGGGATTGATCGTGCCCACCGCGTTCGACGCGCAGCCGACGGCCACCAGCCGCGTGCGCTCACTAAGCCGATCGCGAAGCCCGGCCAGGTCCAGCGTGCAGTCATCGCTGTGGAAGGGAACGTGGTGCACCGTGACGCCCGCGTCGCGTGCGGCCAAGACCCAGGGGCTGACGTTGGCGTCGTGGTCCAAGCGGGTCACGATCACTTCGTCGCCCGCTTTCCAGGTGCGCGCCAGCGCCCGGCTGAACGCAAAGGTGAGCGAGGTCATGTTGGCGCCGAAGATCGTCTCTGCGGGTGACCGCGCGCCGAACAGATCGGCCGCGGCCCGATGGGCTTCTTCCAGCATTTCGTCGCTCCGCCGGCTGGTGGGGAAGCGCCCGCCGTGATTCGCGTTCGATTCGCTCAGGTAGCGGCCGATCGCGACGATCACGCGCTCGGGCACCTGGCTGCCGGCCGGACCATCGAGATACACGGCCGCCCGGCCGCCGATCGCGAGCTGCAAGGCGGGAAATTGGTCGCGGCACCACTGGACGGGAAACTCTGTCGACGTTGTGGGTGACATAACTGAATTTCCGTCGCCGGGGTCTATCGACCCCGGACTCTTCGCAAAAAAACCGGCCTCACTGAGGCCGGCTACAGTCGGAATCGCGCCAATCGGTCACAAACATGCAGCCCGGGCTGTGCGTGATCGCCAGCTCGCACCGTGCTTCGGCCAGCGCCACTTGCGGCGTCACGCCGCAGGCCCAGAACACGGGCACTTCCCCCGAGTAAATCGTGACGGCGTCGCCGAAATCGGGCTGGGCCAGGTTGCCGATGCCGATGGCTCCCGGATCGCCGACGTGCACCGGGGCGCCGTGCATCGTCGGATAGCGGCTCGTGATTTCGATCACCTGCTCGACGGCTTCCGGCCGGTAAGGGCGCATGCTGACCACCAGATTGCCGCCAAATCGTCCGGCGGCCTGGCAAGCCAGCGTCGTGCGATACATCGGCACGTTGCGCCCTAGGGCGATGTGCCTCGCCGGCAGGCCCTCGCGCGCAAGCGCGTTTTCGAACGTGAACGAGCAGCCGAGCAGGAAGCTCACCAGGTCGTCCCGCCACAGGTGCCGGATATCGGCCGGCTCCTGCGATTCGAGCAGTCCTCCGCGAAAGACGCGATACCGCGGCACGTCGGTCCGCAAGTCGGCGCCCGGCGCGCTTGCGCGCGGTTCGGGATCGCCGGGAGCGGTTTGTTCCAAGAGCGGGCAAGGCCCCGGATTCTGCCGGCAGAATTCGGCAAATTCATCGGCCGCCTCGACCGGCAGGATCACAAGATTCGCCTGCACGAACCCGCGCGCCAGCCCCGCCGTCGGACCCGACCAGTGCCCGGCCCGCACACGGGCCCGCACTTGCGCCCCGGTGGCGTCGGCCAACTCATCGGCGGTGGCTAGCTGCACTTCGGATGTCATCGCTCGTCGACGAAACGCTTGCCTTTGCCTTCCACGCGGGGCAGGCTGCCCAGCGGAACCGCCCGCACCTCGACCTTTAGTCCCAGCCGCAGTCGCAGTTCCTTCGCCACGCGATCGGGATCGCTCAGCCGATCTTCGATTTCCACGACCAGGTGGTCCATTTCGCCCAGTTTACGGGCCGTCATGCGATATTCGATCAGCTCGGGAAAGCTGCGCAGGATTTGTTCCACGGAACTGGGAAAGATATTGACGCCGCGAATGACCATCATGTCGTCGGCTCGCGAGAGCACGCCGCCGCTCAGGAACACAAAGCGATTCTCCCCGCCGTGCTGCCAACTGGGACGCACCAGGTCGCCGGTCCGATAGCGAATGATCGGGCTGCCCGAGCGGGCCAGGTTCGTCAACACCAGCTCCGAGAGCTCGCCTTCGGCGGCGGGCGTGCCGGTTTCCACGGAGAGAAACTCGGCGATGAAGTCGTTTTCGTTGACGAACAGACCGTTACCGGCGGGGTCGCCGTAGCCCCAGGGGCCGACTTCGGTGGCCCCGGCGTGATCGAGCACACCGGCGTGCCAGAGTGTTTCGATTCGGCCGCGGACGGCGGGAACCGACCCGCCCGGCTCGCCCGCCAGCACCAGAACGCGGACGTCCAATTCGCCGACGTCGATCTGGTGCTCCGCGCCGACTTCGGCCATGTGCAGCGCATAGCTGGGCGTGCAAAAGACGGCGCTGGCCTTGATCGTGCGCACCAGTTCCAGCCGCGCCAGCGTCGTCAATCCGCCGCCCGGCACGACCAGGCAGCCGCGGGCGCACGCGGCGTCGAAGGCGCTCCAAAAGCCGATAAACGGTCCGAACGAAAAGGCCATGAACACGCGGTCGCCCGCTTCGATGCCGGCCGCGTCGAGGACAAATTGCCAGCAGTCGATCCACCAGGCCCAGTCTTCGGCCGTGTCGAGCACGACCAGCGGGCGTCCGCGCGTGCCGGACGTCTGATGAAACCGCGAATACCGCGCAAGCGAATAGGTCAAGTTAGCGGCCCCCTGGCCGGCCCTGGTCGGACTCGCGAGCTCCTCCTTGAACGTAAAAGGCAGCTCGGCCAGCTCGTCGAGCGAGCGCAGCGGCCCGTCGGCATCGCCCAGCGCGTCGGCCGAGATGTGCGCAAGCTTCTCGGCGTAAAAGCCGTTTTGCGGCAGGATGGTCTTGAGCAACCGGTTGAGCCGGCCCAATTGATGCGCGGCCAGTTGCTTGGCGCTTTGGGCCTCGAGCCGGCGCCGCTCGTCAAAAGTCGTGGAGATCATTCTTCAAATCATAAAGCTCCCCACGTTCGTGGG
>JBBDNV010000090.1:78027-105748 GCA_040877415.1 Pirellulales bacterium | reverse complement strand
GCCGTAGAGGTTGTCGAACTTGCTCTTGGTGACCGAGTCGTTGACGTTGATGGCCGGCACTTTCAGCACGCCGGCCGCGTGCATCCGATAGAGCCGGTTGACGCCGGTCGTGGTTTCCTCGGTCAGCCCGCGAATGCCGCGGAGCAGCTCGGGGAATCTCTGGTGGACCATGGCGGTCAGATCGCCGCCGTCATCGAGGATCATGTTGAGCGGCTCGCCATCGGGAAAGTGCAGCGACTGCTCGATGCACCAGTCGAATTCCTCGCTGGTTTCGCCCTTCCAGGCGTAGACCGGCACGCCCGTCTTGGCGATGGCGGCCGCGGCGTGGTCCTGGGTCGAAAAAATGTTGCAACTGCTCCAGGTGACTTCCGCGCCCAGCTCAATGAGCGTTTCGATCAGCACGGCGGTTTGAATGGTCATGTGCAGGCAGCCGGCGATGCGTGCGCCGGCCAGGGGCTTGGCCTTGCCGTATTTTTCGCGCAGGGCCATCAGGCCCGGCATTTCGTTTTCGGCCAGCATGATTTCCTTGCGGCCCCATTCAGCCAATTGGATGTTAGCCACTTTGTACGGCAATCGCGTTTCGACCTGCGCCACGGGGTTTCTCCTTCGCGGTTGAAGCGTCCTGGAACGACCGTTCCATTCGGCCCGAAAGGGCATCGACCCATTATGATAGATTGGCGCCTCGGGCACTGGCAACCCGGCGTCACGGCTTTGTCGGCGTCACGGCTTACGGCATGCCGGTGGCCACTGGCACTACGTCCGGGTCGTAAGCTCCCGGAAGGCCATTCTCGCCGCGCACACGAATCGGCGGACCAGCTCGGGCGACTTCCTCCCGGGGGCGATTTCGACGCCGCTGGCCACGTCGACGGCCCAAGGCCGCACGGTCGCGATCGCGGCGGAGACGTTTTCAGCGGTGAGCCCACCGGCCAGCACCAACGGCAATCCCCGGAAATGCTGTCGATTCTGCGCGAGGAAAGTCCAGTCGACCGTGGCGCCGGTGCCGCCGTATTGGCCGCTGCCCCAGGCATCGACGAGCAACAAACGCGGCGTGGCAGCCTGGCGATGGCACGCGGCCAGAAACGCGCCGATTTCTGACAGGTCGTCTCGAACCCGCACGGCGCGCATGATCGGCAGCGGCCGGATTTCGCGCATCAGTTCCGGCGGTTCGTCGCCGTGCAACTGCACCAGGTCGAGCGGCACGGACTCGGCCGTGCGGTGGATTTCGTCGGCCGACGCATTGACAAACACGCCCACCTTGCAGACGTGCCGCGGCAGCGACTGGGCAATTTCCCGGGCCGGCTCGAGCGGACAACATCGTGGGCTGAGGGCGTAAAAGTTCAAGCCGATGGCGTCGGCCCCGGCGTCGGCCGCAACCCGGGCGTCCTCGAGCCTGGTGATCCCGCAAATCTTCACTCGAAACATAGCCGACCCCGAACCCGCACTTGCTAGCTTGGTAAGTATAGCGTTTCGGCCGGGGGCGGTCCGGACTTTCAAGTATCACGCCGCGCGGGGTCGATGACCAAAGCGGGGTCGTGCGGGTTTCCCCTCTTCGCCGTTCGTACCGTTGAATCGTTCCATGTCTTCGACCAGCGCCGCAACGATCGCGAGTCCGAGCGGTCTCGCCCGGCGAGTGCGCGCGGTTGGCGTCCGGGCGTTTGCGGTGTGGACGCTGTTCTGCGGCGCGTGGTTCGTCGGCGGCTCTGAGCTTTGGGCGATCGATCTGGACGGGAATCTCCGGATTCAGAAGCGCGACGACTCGGTGCGCGACCTGGACGGGGCCAGAGAAACCGTCGAGAAAGCCCGGGCCGAAGCCGTGGCGGCCCGAGCCCGCCTCGACGCGTTTTTGTCGCACCACTTTGAAGAACAGCGCCGTCGCCAGCCGCCTCGCCCGGTGCATCAGCCCGAGCCCAATGCCGACGCCGAGCTGCGTCCCGACCCCGAGTTGGCGCGGCTCAAAACTCAAGTGCAGGAGTTTCGTGAACACCGTGAACAACTGCTGGGCTATCTGACCGAGGAGCACCCGCAGGTGTTCGACGTCGACGGGCGGATCGCCGCGATCGAACAACGGATCGCGAGCCTGGCCGGCGTCTCGCTCGAATCCGACGGGCAGACTGAGCGGCCGACGACGGAGGCCGCAAAGAGTTGGGGCGACTACGTGAACGGTCTGGCGCGTCAGGCCGAGGAGGACTCGGCCGCATACCGAGAGCTTTACGACCGATGGCAGGCTGCCGAGAGCGTGGTGGACGACGCTCTTGCGGCCGAACGGGCGGTTTCCCAGCGTCTGGAAGCCATCGCGCGGCCGAAACCGCAGCTCGTTGAGCCGGCCCCGCCTGAAAACTCGCCGGCCGACTGGCTGCGAGACTTGAGCGGCGCTAGACCGAATGATGGGGCCGATGACAAACTCGATAGAACACCAGCGGCCGAATCGCGCGACGCGGCGGCGACGGCGGCAGGCAGTTCTTCGTCCGAATCGGATTCCGCCGGCTCGCAGCCGCTCGCAATTGCGGCCCTGTTGATCGCGCTGGCCGTCGCGGCGTTGACGGCCGTCCGGCTGGCGCGTTCCACGGCCGATCCGATCTTTGCCAGCGTCGACGAAACGGCGGCCGCGTTGGCCATTCCCGTCGTCGGCATCATTCCGGCCACACCCGCCCGTTTGCAGCAAGCCGGCTCGGCCGCAAGCACACGGCGAAGCTCGGTGATCCTGCTGGGCCAGATTCTTGTGGCCGCTGTCGTGTTCGCGGCGGTCGCCTGTGCGTTGCAGAATCCGGGCGACGTTTGGCGGCTCTGCACGCATCCACTCGAAGCGTTGGGCTTGATCCGCGGCCACTAACGAGCGATCGGCCGTCCCGCGGGTCCGCCTGCCGATAGCATTGACTGCACCGGGCGCGCGCTCCGTCTGGCCGTGGACACTCTGGCGAACCTTTCCGCCGCTTTTGGTCGCAGTGCAGAGTCTGCCTGCGCGGTGCCGAACCTAAGAAAGTCTCGCTATCGGCGAAACGTTGCGAAGCCGCTCGGGCTGGTGAAGTTGAGGAAAACAAAAAATGTACGAGACATTTTTCGAGTTTCACAGCCGGCCCTTCGTTTCCGTGCCGCAGACCAAGACCTACTTTCCAGCCGCTGCCATTGAAAACGCCCGGCGGACCCTGACGCGATTGATTGAGCGCAGCGAGGGACCGGGGCTGGTCATCGGACCGCCGGGCACGGGAAAGTCGCTGTTGTGCCAATTGCTGGCCGAACAATTCCGGGACCGATTTGCCGTGGTGCTGCTGACAAGCGGCAGGCTGAAAACGTGCCAGGCGATGTTGCAGGCCATCCTGTATGAATTGGGGCTGCCCTGTCGCGGCATGGACGAGGGCGAGTTGCGCCTCTCGCTCATGGATTATCTCGAACCGAAGCCCGAGGGACACGCGGGACTTTTGCTGCTCGTGGACGAGGCACACACGCTCCCCTGGCGGCTGTTGGACGAAGTGCGGCTGTTGACGAATCTCGTGCGCGACGGACAGCCGCGCGTGCACGTTGTTCTGGCCGGTGGACCCGCGCTGGAAGAACGCTTCGCCAGTCCGAAACTCGGTTCGTTCAGCCAGCGGGTGGCCGGGCGTTGTTATCTGGAACCGCTCGATAGGGCCGAGACGGCCAACTACGTGCGGGCGCAGATCGCGGCCGCCGGAGGCGACCCCCAGCGCCTGGTCGACGAGGCGGGGCTGCGAAGCATTTATCGCGCGACCGACGGCATTTGCCGGTTGATCAATCAGGTGTGCGATCACGCGCTGATTCTCGCCAGCCTGGGCGGTCATCGGCGGCTCACCAGCGAAACGATCGACGAAGCCTGGGCCGATCTGCAGCAGCTTCCTCCTCCCTGGACCCCCGCTTCGGAAAACGACGCTGCCGGCCAGGTTGTCGAATTCGGCAGATTGGACGACGGCGACGAACTGCCCAAGGCGATCCCATTTTGCGGCACCGAGCTGGCACGGCAGCAAAAACCGCTCGAGGTCGCCGCTCCGGAAGAACAATTGGACGCGATCGCCAATCAGCTTTCGACGATCGAAAGCGAACCATCGACCGCCGCGGAAAGCACCGAGGTGGAACTCGACTTCCCGGAATTCGGCGATCCGTTCGGCGAACGGTTCGCGGAGGAAGAAGTCGTGGTGGATCGCTACAGCTCGGACGTGGAGATTTTTGCCGACGTGCCGCGAGTCAGCAGTTGGGAAGGACAGCAGTTGGGTTCCATGCTGGACGAGATCGACACGACCGGGCCGTGGACGCAAGGTACGCACCGGCCGAACGTCAAAATCAGGCAAGGTAGCGGCGAAGAGGTCCCGCCGCCAAACCCGGGGGAAAGCACGACGTGGGCCTTCGCGCCGGCCTCGGATCCCGTGCTGCCCGAGGAGTTGGAGGCGCCCCAAACCGCCCAACGGCCCACACCCTCGGCAACGCGCGACGCGGGCGCCGCCACGGCGCAGCCAAAGCCGCTCGACAAGTTGTCCGGCGTGGCAAGCGATCGCGACGTGATTGTCGTCGAAGACGACGCGGCCGACGCGGCGTCGCCGGAGACGGCGCGTCGAGCGGGGCAAAAAGGCGAGTTTCGCCAATTGTTCGCCAAGCTCCGCCGCAGCTAACGATTAGCCAGGTAAACCGACATGACTCGCATGCTCGATGCGCTGAAGGTTCTCGAATCGCGGCAGCGCCGTGAGCACCAGGTCGATCCGCCGCCGGCAGCGACGGCGCCCCAGGCGGTTTGGGCGACGGCCGAAAACCAGGCGGCATGGCCGGGTGATTCGCCGCTTGAAATCCCGGCCGGCCAGCACGGCAAAACTCGGGCCCCGGTCGTCAAACCACCGCCCGCGGCTCCTTTCGAAACCTGCACGCTGCCGACGGCGCCCGAGCCGGCGGAGCACTATCTGGAGATGGCGGCGGAGATTTGCGACCAGTTGGCGTCGAACTATTGCAACGTGCTGTTGTTTGTCAGTGCCGATCGCTGGGTCGAGCCTTGTTTTTCGATGACCCACCTGGCCCAGGCATTTGCGCTGCAATCGGTGGGCGACGTGTTGCTGGTCGACGGCGATTTGCGATTCGGGCGGCTCTCGAAAGCGGTGGCGCGTGCCGGGCCGGGCATGATCGAAGCCATGCTGGGCCAGGCCCAGTGGATGGATATCATCCATCCGACCAACGCGGCGCGCATCGATTTTGTGGCCCGCGGCAACGGACTGGTGCCGACGGTCGAGCGGCCCAATTTCGGCTGGGGCGCGCTGCGGCCGCTGTATCGGGCCGTGTTGATCGGGCTCGCCGGGCAATCGGAGCCCGAGACCACGTGGCTGGCGGCCCGCTGCGACGCCGTTTACTTCGTGCTTTCACGGCCTCACACGCGCCGCGGCTCGGCCAGCGCGGCGATCAACTCGCTGCGGGCTTGCGGCGCCCATGTCGCCGGCTCGATCGTGGTCAACGATTGAGCCCTTCGGGCGGTGGGCCTAGAATCGACGCACGGGATTCGGCGGACTCCAGACTCAAACTGCCCGGCTCCGCTTCGACGAGGTCTTTGGGATGCGCACATTTCTGGTGACCGGCGGCGCGGGCTTCATCGGCTCGCACGTGGCCGAGGCGCTGTGCGCGCGCGGCGATCGGGTGCGCGTGCTGGATAACCTTTCCACCGGTCAGCGGGGCAACCTGAAACACCTGGAAGAGAGAATCGAGTTTATCGAGGCCGACGTTGCCGACCCGTCGAAAGTGGCCGAAGCCATAGCGGGCGTCGATTGCATTTTTCACCAGGCGGCACTGGCCTCGGTGCCGCGCAGCTTGGAACGGCCGCTGGATACCCACGCGGCCTGCGTCACCGGCACGCTCAACGTGCTGGACCAGGCACGACGGGCCGGCGTGCGCAGGCTCGTTTACGCCGCCTCGAGCAGCGCTTACGGCGACCAGCCGAGTTCGCCCAAGCGGGAGACCGACCGGCCGCTGCCCATTTCACCCTACGGCGCCGCGAAACTGGCCGGCGAGGCGTACTGCCAGGCGTTTGCCGCCGCGTATGGTTTCGAAACCGTGTGCCTGCGATACTTCAACGTCTTCGGGCCCCGGCAGGATCCGAACAGCCAGTACTCGGCGGTCATCCCGCTGTTCATAACGGCCCTACTGGCGGGACGCCAGCCCACGATTTTCGGCGACGGCCGCCAATCGCGCGATTTCACCTACGTCGACAACGTCGTCGATTGCAACCTGCTGGCCGCCGACGCGCCGGCCCAAAAAGTCTCGGGTCGAACGTTCAACGTGGCCGCCGGGCAAAGCACGAGCCTGCTCGCGCTGTTGGCCATTCTCAACAAGCTGCTGGGCACCGCCATCCAGCCGCTGCATGCCGCCCCGCGGCGGGGCGACGTGCGCGAAAGCCTCGCCGATATCACCCAGGCCCGGGCGTGTTTGGGCTACGAACCAAAAGTCGGATTCGAAGAGGGGCTGCGCCGCTCGATCGACTATTACCGCGGCATCGCGGGCAAGTAACAAGCAACCGAGACCCCCGCGAATGCCTCGTGCCCGCAACAATTCGAGCAACGATCGCGCGGCGGCCTGGTCAAACCCGCCAAATCCGGCGTCGCGAATGTACGCCAGGTCGCTGCCGTATGCGCCCGCGGCCGATTCAGCCTTCACAATTTCTTATCTGCGTCCGAAGAGTGCGTAGAAAACGCCGGCCAGCACGACGCCGACCGACAGCACCACGAACGTCGTGGAGTAAGGGGGCAGGCCGGCGTTTTTGCTGAGCTCGACCAGTTGCCCGACCAAAGGAGCGCCAACCAGCATGCCGGTGTCGAGCATCGCCAGCATGACGGTCGTGCCCAGGCCGCGGTAGCGGCTCGGAAACGACGTGCTCCCCTTCGCCGTCACGCTGGGAAACAGCACGGCGTGGGCCATGCCGGCGAAGAAGCCCGGCACCGCCAATCCCCATTGGGTCGTCACCGGCAGGTAGCACAGCAGGCTGACGGCCAACAGGGCCAGCCCCATGAAGATCATCGGCCGCACGCCGAAAACGTGCGGAACGCGGCGCGTGCTGATGCGTGCCAGAAAGGCCGTGCCGGCGTAGACCAGGAAAAACGTTCCCGTGTATTTGATGTTGTGCTGCTCGATGAACGTGGGCAAAAACGTGGTCGGGATCACGAGCCCGATGCCCATTACGACGGCCAGCATCATGACGCTGCCGGGATGATAGCGCCAGAGGAGCCAGAGCATGGGAGGCCTGCGGTGGCGGCGGGTCGGCTTGGGTTCGCGACGCGTGGCCAGCGCGGCGCAGAAAAAGGAAACGATCCCCAGGCCCGCGGCCACGAGAAACATCGCGTTCAGATCGGTCCGCGTAATCGGATCGTGGCCGCAAAACAAGTCGCCCAGCATCGGGCCGACAGCCATGCCGATGAATCCCGACGTGCCCAGTGTTCCCACGACTTCGGCCATCCGCGCCAGCGGCAAACGGCGCGAGACGCTGGTGATCGACGAACCGTAGACGCCGGCCATGCTGGTGGCGTACAAAATGCGCAGCGCGAAAATGGCCGGGCCGCCGACGTCGCTGACCAGCGTGTGCGCAGCCAGACTGAGGACGAGCACGAAATTGGACCACAGCCAGATTCTGCGCGGGCCGAAATGGTCGATTCCGAATCCCTGAAACAGGCGCATCACCAGGCTGCCGACCATGCCCACCCCGACGATCAGCCCCACGTTCCATTCGCTGCCGCCCAGGTAGAGCACGAAATCGGCATACCGATACATCAACGCGGTCGCTACAGTGAACGCCGTGTTGCCCACGTAGACGCACCAGAACGCCGGCCCGTAGACATGCTCCTCGTCGGCGGCTCGCGGCCCAAGTTGCCCATTCCGCGGGGCGGCCGGCGGGAAGGCGGTTTCCGAGAAAACGCTCATGGAAGGCGGGCGAAACGGTGATAACTGCCGAGGGGAGCAACCTAAGATTGTAAAGACGGCCGGCCCTGGCCGATAGACGCGACACGATCGGCCCCTGGGCGGTTCGGCCTTTTCGCTTGTGCCCGGCCAGCGCGGCGCTCGGGCGGCGCTTGGCGGCGGATCGAAATCTCCCGGCGGTTACGTGCACCCATGACTGAAAACCGGCCCACGCTCGTCACGTTGGCGACGTACAACGAGATCGAAAACCTGCCACCTCTGGTGGACGAAATCTTTGCCGCCACGCCCGACGTCGACGTGCTGGTGATCGACGACAATTCGCCCGACGGAACCGGCCGTTGGTGCGACCAGCGGGCAGCGGTCGACCCGCGCGTGCGGTGCTTGCACCGCGGCGGCAAGCTGGGGCTGGGAACCGCCACGATCGCCGGCATGAAACACGCCATCGAGCACGGCTATCGCTACGTGCTGAACATGGACGCCGATTTCAGCCATCATCCGCGATATCTGCCGGCGCTCGTGGCCGGCATGGAACACGCCGACGGCACGCCGGCGGCCGACGTAATGATCGGATCGCGCTACGTGTCGGGCGGCGCGATCGAAGGTTGGCCGCTTGCGCGGCACGTGATGAGCCGCACCGTCAATGCCTGTGCCCGCTGCCTGCTCGGGCTTCGGGCCCGGGATTGCAGCGGGGCATTTCGCTGTTATCGGGCCTCGCTGCTGGAGCAGGTCGATTTCGACGCCGTCCGGTCGCGGGGCTACTCGTTTCAGGAAGAGATCTTGTGGCACTTGAAGCGGCTGGGCGCGAAAATCGTGGAGACGCCGATCACGTTTGCCGATCGCCAGCGGGGAACCTCGAAGATCAACTCCCACGAGGCGCTGGCAGCGCTGGGGATTCTGCTGCGGCTTGGGGCGCGGAACTGGCTGACTTTCGGAAGCATGAAGGCAAAAAGCAGACGGCAGGATGGCGAGGGAACGCCCGCGCAGGTGGTAAGATAGCAGGACAGACGACGTTTCCGCGCGGCCGACTCGGCGATTCTTGGTTCCTCGCTCGCAGGCAAGCATGACAGTTCTCGTCACTGGCGGCGCCGGTTTTATCGGCAGCCATTTTATCGAGCGGCTCCTGGCGAGCGACCCACAGGCCAACGTCGTCTGTCTCGACAACTTCAACGACTATTACGACCCGGCGCGAAAGCGGGCCAACGTGGCCGCCTTTGCCGATAGCGCGCGCGTCACGATCGTCGAGCAGTCGTTTTGCGACCCCGCGGTTGTCGGATCGCTGGTGGCTCGCAATGGCGTGCGACAAATCGTGCATTTGGGCGGATATGCCGGGGTGCGGGCCAGCATGGTCATGCCGCTTGAGTACGAGGAAGCCAACGTTCGCGGCACGCTCGTGCTCCTGGAAACCGCGCGAGCGCATCGGGTGGAACGATTTGTGCTGGTCTCGTCGTCGACGGTTTACGGGGCGGGCAGCGCGGTTCCTTTCCGGGAGGACGCCCCGCTGGGCGTGCCGTTGAGCCCGTATGGCGTGACCAAGCGGGCGGCGGAATTGTTGGGGCAGCACTATCACCTGGTACACGGTGTTCCGGTCGTATCGCTTCGGCCGTTCAGCGTTTACGGCCCGCGGATTCGGCCCGATTTGGCCATGCACGCGTTCGCCGAGTCGATCGAAAAGGGCAAGCCGGTCGTGCTGTTCGGCGACGGCACGATCCAGCGAGACTTTACGCACGTCAGCGACATCTGCGCCGGGCTGTTGGCGGCGATGCACGCCGAGGGCGCGGTGGGCGAGGCAATCAACCTGGGCCATCACGATCCGGTGGCGATCGGCGACCTGGTGCGCATGCTCGAAGACGCGCTGGGCCGCAAAGCCACGATCGAGCGCCGGCCGCCGCTGGCCGCTGACATGCCGTTAACGTGCGCCGACCTGGCGAAGGCCGAGCGCCTGCTGGAATATCGGCCGCGGGTGTCGCTGGCCGACGGCCTGCGCGATTTCGTGGCTTGGTTTCGACGGCAAAAGTGAGCGGATGGCACGCCTGGACGAGCCACCCGTGGCACCGGGTACGTCACTATTGGCCCATCAGCTTTGCCGCCGACGGTTCGATCGACGCGGCCCAGATTTCATAGCCCTGGGGACTTAAGTGCAACAGGTCGGGCATGATGTCTTTGGTAAGCGTGCCGTCGTCGGTGAGAAATTTTGGACCGATGTCGAGGTAGTAGATCATCTGCCCGTCGGCCAGCCTGGCGGCGATTTCGCTGGCCTTGGCGTTCTTTTCGCGCTGCGCGTCGGGCTTTGGGTTGCGCGGAAAGACGGCCAGGATCAGCACCTTGGTGTCCGGCAGCTTCTGGCGAAGCTTTTTGACGATTGCCGTAATGCCCGCGCCGATTTCCTCGGGCGTGTTGTCGCCGCCGTTCGAGTTGTTGGTGCCGATCATGAGCACGGCCAGCTTGGGCGCAATGCCGTCGATGTTGCCGTGGTCGAGGCGCCACAGCACGTGTTGCGTGCCGTCTCCGCCGATGCCCAGATTGACGGCGTTTCGCCCGCCGTAGTATTTCGCCCACACTTCCTTGCCCGCGCCTTCCCAGCCCTCTGTGATCGAATCGCCGATGAAGATTAAATCGACTTTGCCTTCCTTGACGCGCTTGTTGAAGCTTTCGTGGCGCGCCATTTGCCTGCCGTCGCGCGGAACCGGCTGCAACGTGGTCGGCAGTTTGTCGTCGGCGCGGGTGGCGCCTGTCAGCGCGGCGCAAACGAGTCCGCACGCCAGCAATTTGGTACGAAGGTGGAATCTCATGGCGGATGCTCCCGGGATACTGCGGTTTTTCGCGAGGGATCGGCACGCGCTTTTGCGGCTGGACCCCGTCTTTCAACACGCAGCCAGGATAGACCGCTTGAGCGTGCCTGAAAAGCGGCGGCGCCGAAAATCGGCCCGCCATCCGGCCCGAGCGCCGCAGAGTCGATTACAACGCCCCCACCTGGCTGAAATTCGAGAACGTATAGCCGGCGCTAAAGGGGACGACGCCGTAGAGACCCCTGGTGAAGATCAGGTTGATTGTGTCGTCGGTCCACAGGATCCGCGACTTGGGCACGATGATCAGATCGGCGTCGCTGACCCAGATTTCGCCGCTCGGGCAGGGGGTTTTCCCCAGCATCGCGCCTCGCAGGTCGACGATCGTGGCGATCAATCGCCAGTCGTCGGCGCGGCGGAAGATCACGATCGAATTGATGTGGGCTCCCACGTTGTAGCTGCCGGCCATGGCCAGGGCTTGCATGACGGTCGTGGGGGCTTCCAAGGCGTAGCGCCCGGGCTGCCGCACTTCGCCCAACACGTAGACATATCGCGGGGCCCGCTCTGAGAGGACCGGGACCACCTCGATGCCTTCGATCTTCTCATTGAACCGCTGATTGAGTTCGCGGGCAAACTCGTCCAGCGTCAAGCCTTGCGCCGGCACGGATTGGACCACCGGCAACTGGACCGTGCCTTCGGGCGTGACACGGCCGGCCAGCACCTGGCCGCCGAAACCCGACCGGCCGCTCACCGTGTACCGCAGGTCTTCCAGCTTCGTGTCCACTTTCACCGGCGTCACCGTGATGGCGGGAATCTTGTAATACTTTTTGAAGCGCTCCTCGAGATCGTCGCGCAACTCGGGCACCGTCAGATTCGCGGCGCGCACCTGGCCCAACAGCGGCAGCGTGATCGTGCCGTCGGGCAGCACGACGAGCGTGCGCTGCAAATTGGCGTCGGTAGCCGACTCGACGCTTACCTCGTCGCCGACGTTCATCTCGTAGGGCTCGGGCGTCTCGTCGCGCGTCACCCGAAACACGAACTCCAACTTGTCGTCGACGCGCAAGCGATACGTCGGCACGTGCGGCAAGCGGGCCCGGCCGGCGTATTCACCCTGGGCCCATTGCTGAAAGTCTGGCGCGGGCCCAAGCGCTTTCCAGCCGCGCTGGGTACAACACGGGTCCGTGCCGTTGCAGTCGATCGCCGGCGTCGGGTTCGGGGCCGCCCTCGTCAGATACTGGCAAAACTGGACGCCGTTTTCTCCACTCACGTCCGGGGGTTGCCACGGGGCACGATCGGTGAGCGGTTCGCCCGGCCTCGGCTGTCGAGAAATGTTCGGTCGCCCGGCCGGGGGCTGATTGAGCCCCAGACACAACGCCAGTCCCCCCCACAAGCCAAGCTTCGCGATCGCACCGAGTCGAGTGGACCAGCGGCGCTTCAGGATCGGCACTCCCGGGACGGCTGGACCACCAGGGGAATGCGAGCTCGTTTTCCGGAGTTTCATGGCGGACAAGGCTTGCGGGTCTTAACGTCGGGAATTCCAGGGAAGCCAATCGGTGATGCCTCGTTTGGCCGTCGAGACGGCTTTCTCGTCGGTCGGCGGGAGCGTTTCGGCGCCCGGTAGGGATGTCGGCCCGGCAGCGGGCGGCAACAGCGAATCGGAGGCGGGGGCCGTGCCGGCAAACGTCGTCGGATCGACCCATTGCACGGCCGGACCCGCGCCGCGATAGCCGGCCTGCTCCATGGCAATTGCCCGCAGCGTGACATCTTTGGCGAACTCCGCTTCGCCCAACTTCCTGTACACCGCCGCCAGGTTGCGGTGCGTGGCCGGATGCGGCGAGAGGCGCACACTGTGAATCAAAAGGTCGCGAGCTCGGATCCAATCTCCTTGCCGCGCCAGAATCACACCCAATTCGTTGGCCGCGCGAAAATTCCTCGCGTCGGCCATCAGGGCCGCCTGATAGAGCACCATCGCCTGCGCCGTGCCTTCCAAACGCTGCGCGGGACTTCCCTGGCCCAGCGCGACGGCCGCCTTTCCCAATCCGAACAGCGCCGTCGAAGCTTGGGCTTCGCCCGCCGCGGCCGCGGCCAATTGTTCCTGGGCGTACGTGTAGTAGCGCTGCGCGGCCCGGGTGGGCACCAGCCGATCGAGCGTGCCATTCTTGAGAATCGGCGTTTTGTGTCCGCTCACGATGCGCGCGATGTCGATCTGCTTTCCGACGGGGCGACGCCGCACAAAATCGCCGCTTTCCACCAGCGCCGCCACCCCGGCCGTCAACGCGTCGCTGTAGAATCGGGTGTTCTGCCGCACGTCGTTCGCTTCGGCCACCAGCTCAAGCGCGGCGATGAATTCGGCCCGCGCCAGGTACAAGGCGTTGCGCTCGGCCAAGCGAAATCCTTGCCGAACATGCTCGTCGGCTTGCTCGAGCACGGCTACCATTTCCGGGCTTCGCCGGGGTACATTGGCCCAGGGGAGCGTGCCGCGCTCGCCGACGTTTTGGGGGTCCGGCGCCTGGGCCAGCTCGACGGCAACCCGCCGGGGCGCCGGCGTCGGGGCCAGCGTCCTCGGCTCGCCGATCACATGTCGGGCGCCGTGCCGGCTGTCGGGCCGGTTCGCCGACTCGATCGAGGTGCCGTGCCTGGGCAGGGCGCGGGCCGGCGGCGGATCGGACGGGGCTGCTTCGAGTTTGCGGATGTAAGGATTGGCCGAGCGCAAGGGGGCGTCGCGGCGGTCCGGTTGGCTGTCTTCCCCCTCCTCCGGCGCGTTTTGCTTCGGCGGCAAGGGGATCGGTGCGGCATCCCATCGCCGTTTGACGTCGTCGAGGTCGACCCGTTTCAGTTCCGCGGGACGTGCGTACCGGGAGCGCGGGGTTCGCTCGAGAGAAGTCATCGAGATTGGCGCGCGGCCGTCGTGACGCCAAGGACCGGGAGACGCCGCCTGCAATTCGGCGAGCACCAAGGGCGCGGAGTCCTGCGGCGACCGGCTCGGCCTGGCCTCGCATCCGGCGGCCACGAGCAGTGACACCGACGCAACCGCGCAGGCGGCATAGGCAGTACGATCCATCGCTTTTGTGTGTCTTTCATCCGCGCGCTGCGCCGCCCATTATCTTTGTGCGGCGCGTGAGTTATTTCAGCGATCGGCCTGGCGCGCAGGGCACCCCGAGAAAAACCGCTGCTATCGGCTTGCCGCCGCCGCGGTGCGCCCGGCCAGCCGTCAAAGAACGCGCGCGCCGCACGCGCTGGTTCGCCAGAAGCGAAACGAGCCATTTCGGCGCTCGTTCCCGCTCCGACTGCACGAGCGGTGCAATCGGCACAACGGGCCCCAGATGCCCGCACGCGCACGCTCGCGCACTATTGATCCGCAGAGTCGTCCGCATCAGCCGGCCTTTCGCCGCGGGCCAGCATTTCCTCCAGGTGCAAGGCCACGCAGCCGGCCAGGATGCCCGTGTTGTAGCCTCCTTCGAGCACGCTGACGATGTTGCCGCCTGCGTGCTGTGCGGCCACGTCGAGCACCATTCGGGTCAGCGCGGCAAAATCTTCGCTTTCCAGCCCCAGCGAACCGACCGGGTCGTCCCGGTGGGCGTCAAAGCCGGCGCTGACGAGCACCAGTTCGGGCCGAACGCGCGAAGCCAATCGTTCCAGGGCGGATCGGAATTGGTCCAGATACTCGCTGCGCGGCGTGCCGAATTCGACCGGAAGATTCACTTTGGTGCCCAGGGCCTTGCCGGTCCCCGTTTCGTCGGCCCCCCCGGTGCCCGGATAGAACGGCCAGCGGTGGATCGAGAGGAACGCCACTCGCGGATCCTCCCAGAAAATCGCCTGCGTGCCGTTGCCATGGTGCACGTCCCAATCGACGATGAGCACGCGGTTGACCTCAAAATCGTCGACAGCCGTGCGGGCCGCCACGGCGATGTTGTTAAACAGGCAAAAGCCCATCGGGGCGTCGGGCAGGGCGTGATGGCCCGGCGGCCGGACCAGGCACAAGGCCTGTGAGTCTTCCCCCTGCAAGACGCGGCCGACGGCATCACAGGCGGCCCCCACGGCAAGTCGGGCCGCGTCGCAGGATCGAGCGCTGCACTTGGTATCGACTTCGATCCGGCCGCCGCCGCCCGCGCAAAACGCCTCGACGGTCGCTTCGTAAGCCGGCGAATGCACCAGGGCCAACTGCTCGCTTGTGGCCGGCTGCCAGTCGGGTCGACGGCAGCGCCGGTCCAGTCCGGTACGCGCGAGGTGCCGCATGACCTGCACCAGCCGTTCGGGGCGTTCCGGATGAGTGCCGGTGCGGTGTTCCAGGAAAAGAGGGTCGTAATAAAGCAAGGTCATGGGTCTTGGGGGTTTGCGATTGGGGGCGCGCCGCGAAGGCGCATATGCCCGTGGAATAACGGCTTAAATCGCACCTCGACACAACTTGACAGATTCCGCCCGGCGTTGGTACCCTACAGATTGGAATTCTATCAAACCCCAAGCGACATTTCGGCTTGCGCCCGGTCAGGCGGGCGCCCTGTGGGGGTCATTCGGCACAGAGGTTTTTCGGTGTTCATGGCCACGAGAGGATTGCGCACATCGGCAGTCTGCCTGCCTTTGGCGATTCTGGCTGGGGTCGCCGGAGTGGCGACGATTTGCCAGCGGACCTGCGCCCAAAGCCCCAACGAATTGCGCAAGATCCTCGAGAACAATGCCCCTTCTGCCGCCGAGCTACAGGCACTGGATAATTACTTCAACAATTTCTTCAAAAAATTCAAACAACCCAAGAGCGGCGACGAACTGCCGAAATCGCGCAAGGACTACGGCAACATCGTCCGCGGCATCCCCGCTACGACCGCGCACAAGCACCTCAACACTTTGGTTCTGACCGAGCTGCGCACGATCCTGATGGGCCGCTACCCGAGAGTGGTCAAATACAACGCGATGCTGATGATCGCGGATCTCAACGAGAGCGACGAAACCAGGAGCCCGAAGCCGTCGCCCGACGCGTTCAAGATCCTATTGCAGGCATTAAACGCTCCGGCGGAATGGGATTATCTGAAGCCGGCCGCGCTGGTGGGCCTGGCGCGGTTTGCCGAGGACGGCGGAATCCCCAAGGACAGGACGGCCCAGGTGAGCGAGACGCTTTTGGCACTTGTCAACGAGAAGAATCCGCAGGCGGGCCGCAATGCTTCGACACACAACTTTCTGCGTCGCAGCGCCGCCCGCGCGCTGGCGGCCATGCACAGCACCGGTCCGGGGAACAACGTGGTGAAGGCGTTCGAAGACATAGCCGCCGATTCGAAGGCGCGCCCCACGCTGCGCTGCGAGATCGCCCGTTACATCGGCGCATTGACTTATCCGCCGGAGGCAAAGGTCGATCTCCAGCGGCTGGCCAACATCCTAGGCCACCAGACGGTTGAAATTTGCCGGCAGGAGCTCGATCGGTCGAAAGACAAGGGGGACGCGTCGCGGCGCCTCGTCCTGTACGTGCTTGACTCGAGCAACGAGGGATTGCAGAAGTTGTCCAATTCGGCCGACGGCGACGCGAAGAAATTCATCTACGATTTGAAGAAGAAAGTGGAAACTTTGTTTCAAGATCTCGACAACACCGAGAAGACGCCTGATGGCGACGTAGCCTCGCTGGTACAAACCGAGATCACGAATATCGAAGGCACACTGCTGCCCAAACCGGAGCCCGAACCGCTCGTGCCGGCCCCAAGGGAGAGCCGACGAAGCCGGCCAGTACCAATTAGCGACGCGGCGCCGGCCGTTGCGGTGCGAAATACGGAAGTGCCGCCGCGACCAAATCACATCTCACTCTCCAACAGGCAAAAGGATTTGCCCCATGGACGCGTCTCACGGATGGGCCGCGGCTAAGCCCGCAGCTCGACAGGTTCTCGCTGGCTTGTTTGCCGTTGCGCTGGTGCCGTTGTGCGCCGGATGCCGATCGAACTCCTCGGACCCCTTCCTCGCGCAGGAGGAGCAATCCACGGCCCGCGCCGGAAGCGCTCACGGCGGCGGCGAACATTTCGCCACGCGGCCGCTCGCGCCCGACCTGCTGGCCAGCGACGATTGGTTCGAGAAGCCGCCCGCGTCGTACGCCAAGCGGACGGAGACCGACATGCGGTGGCATCACCCGCGCCTCGATCCTTACTTGCATCCACAGGCTCCCCGGTCCGATCTGGCCGACCAGTTGTTGAGCGCGAGTCCGGTGGTGGCGACCAACGCGGCGATCGTGACGGCTCATTGGAACACCGGCGAACCAACCGCACACCTGGCCGCCGCCATCCGGGCCGGCAAGTTGCCGCTGTCTTTGCGCTGTGCGGCGGCCGAAGCGTTGGGGCTTTTGGAAAAGCCGTCGCCGGCCCCGACGTTGCGAGCATTGCTGGAGGAATTCGCCCCGGTGGACCTCCCGCAATCGACGGCTGACGAGAAAAAAATCCGGCCCGAAATCCCCGACCTGCACGCGGACCTGATTCGGGCCCTGGCGCGGCACGCCGAGCCGGGGGACGAGAAGTGGTTCACGGCGGCGCTGGCCAGTCGAGCCTGGCAGGTGCGGCTCGAAGGCGTTGCCGCGTGGAGCGCGCTATCGGACCTGAGCCTGCCGGCGCAGGTGATCGAATTGCGCGGTGACCGCGATCCGCGGGTGCGGGCGACAGCCGTCCGGACCATCGCGGCGCATCGCGAGCCGCAGGCCGTCGCTTATTTGCAGCAAGCGCTCGATGACTCGGACTTCGACGTCCGCGTGGCCGCGATGACGGCGCTCGACGAAATCGGCACGCGCGATGCGAAGGCCCTGGTGGGCCAGATGAAAAACCGCGGCGCCGAAATTCAACAAGCGGCCGTCGAGGCATCGCGGGCAGCCATGGGGTTCGGCGACGAGGTGCAAGCTGCCGCCGAGGACACGCAGTCGCAATTGCGCCTGGCCGTGGCCGAAACGCTGGATGAGGCCGAGCGGCGCGGCCAGCAGCTTGCCGCCGAAACGGTCGCCGTCGCCCAGGAGGCCGCCGACCAGTCGGCCGCTCAGGTCAAACAGGTGGCCGACGCGACGAGCCAGCGAGTTCGCGAGGCACAACGGCTCGTGGCGGCATTGCGCGAGGCCAACCTGCCGGAAGCGGTGCGCCGCGAAGCCGCCGTCGCGCTCGAACGACTGGCGATGGACGCCGACCTGGCGGTCCGCGTCGAGGCCGCGCGCGCCATGGGCCAGGCGGCCGATCCGTCGCTCCTGCCGGCGCTCATGGCGCTGTTGAGCGATGAGGCCGACGTGCAGGTGGCGGCGATGGCGAGTCTGGCAGCGATCGCGGGCAGCGACGTTACGGCGCGCGAAGCGGGCCGCCCTCTGAGCAATGAGGAAAGAATCCGCCTGTGGCAGCTCTGGTATCGCGAGCGCCAGGATAAGACGCCAGCGGCGCGTTAGAACCCGTCGGGCGGTGAAGGTGACGTCGAGGCTCAGCCTGCCTGCGGCGCCAGTGTTCCCACGGGCTGGCTTCTCACCTGCACGGCCAGCACGTAAAGGCCGAAGAATCCGGCCGAAAACAGCACGTCGCTGGCGATCGAATTGGCCAGAAACGGCAAGGCGGCGGTGTAGCACTGCGCGAGCCCTTGCCACGAGCGCGGATACCACGCGTACCAGACGGCGGCGTTCGAAAGCACGTAGAACGACAACGACGAGCACACGGCGCCTGAGCCCACGGCCAGGGGCGACAGCCTATGCCGCAGCACTCCGCGCCACGCGATCGGCACCATCAGCGACAGGTACACGGCGGCCATCATGGGCTTGGCATAGCCGCCCAAAAACACGTCGCTTACGGACATTGCCAAAAGCGGCACGCAAACGGCGGTCAGGCGGTTGCGGAAATAAAAGCCGGCAAACAGGGCGGCCGCGGTCACGGCGTTGAAGTTCGGCGTTTCGCTCAGCAGCCGCACGGCGACGGCCAGGGCCACCAGCGCACAAAACACGGCCGCACGAATCGCATTGTCGCGCTTCACGTCATCGACTCCTCTGTAGGATTTCCCACGAATCGCGCCCGCCCGGGGGACGAGCTCGCACGGGGTCAATTGTACTCGTAGACTTTGAATTCCCACAAGATAGCGTCGCCCGCCTTGAGCTTGTAGGCGCCGGCGCCGAGCGGGGCCAGCTTGCCGTTGACCGTATACAGCCAGTTCTTGCCGTTGCCTTCATTCTTCAAGTCGTCGATCTGGGTAATCAGAGCCGAGGCGCCGTCGCCGCGCTTGGCGAACGTGATTCCGTGGGGATGTTTTTCGGCGGCCACGAGCGCATCGAGCACGGTCATTCCGTCGCGCCACGGCAGCGCCTTGAAATGCACCTGCGCTGCGTCGCCATAGTCGACCACCAGGCGGACCGTAGCCGCCTTTTCGTCGGCCGCCAGCGACCTGGGGGCGCTGGCCACCGTGGGGATCGACACGGCCGCGGCCAGCACGGCCAACCGGGCAACCACACAAAGCGCGCAGCGGGTCGGCCCGCCCAAGTGTCGTCTGATGCGAGTAACCATGGCGGAATGTCCCGGAGATTCGAGGGCCCGTGAAGCTGGCAGCGTCCCTGTAAGATAGCGCCGGCGTGGGCGTTGTCAATCTTTGGGCAAAGGCATCCACAACCGCCGCGCATTGGCAGCCGCTTGCGCCCTTTGCGCAGTTTTTCCCATTCGGCGCCGGCTCTTGTGGCGCCGCGCACGCGGGGGTATCACTTATGTTTTGAGACTTTTGGACCACTCCAGGCAAAAGGTGACCCGTCCATGCCCGACAATGGCTACATGACGCTCAACATGGAAGAGCCGGACGTCGCGGTGCTTACGCTCGACGATCCGCGCGGCAGCGCCAACGTGTTGTCGCGGGCCGTGCTCGAAGATCTCGAACAGAACCTCAACGAGCTGGAAAAGCGCAAAGGCCTGGCCGGGCTGGTGATTCGATCCGGCAAGCCCGGCGTGTTCATTGTCGGTGCCGACATCCGCGAGTTTGTGGCCAACATCGACGCGCCGAAGGACCAGATCGTCGAGATGTGCAATCGCGGGAGGCAGCTCTTTGCGCGGCTCTCAAAAATGCCGTTCGTCACCGTGACGGCCATCGAAGGTCAGTGCGTCGGCGGCGGGGCCGAAATGGCCCTGTGGTGCGATCGCCGCGTGATGGCCGGCGACACCAAACCGATGTTCGGCTTTCCGGAAGTGAAGCTCGGCCTGTTGCCCGGCTGGGGCGGCACGGTGCGTTCGCCGCGCGTGCTGGGGCTGGCCAACGCCGTCGAGCTGGTCACGTCCGGCGAATCGATCGACGCCGCGGCCGCCCAAGCGATGGGCTTGATCTGTGACCTGGTGCCTTCCGGGCGGCTGTTGAAAGCGGCCATCGCCGTCATCCGCGCCGAGCAAAAATCGGGCGCGTGGCAGCGCGACCGAAAGCGCTGGCAGGGGCGGGTGGATATCGGCGACACCGAGCTGGGGTTTCTGGGCGCCACGGCTTCGGCCGTCATCCAGGGCCAGACGAACGGCCAGTATCCCGCGCCGCAAGCGGCCCTCGAGCTGATGCTCGAATCGGCAGGCTTGGATGCCGACGCGGCGGGCCTGGCCGAAGCCAAGGGAATGGCCCGACTATTCGGATCGCCCGTCAATCGGGCCCTGATCAACGTCTTCTTTCTCACGGATCGCAACAAGAAGGACACCGGCATCGAACGCAAGGACGTCCGGCCCGCGACGATCAAGTCGGTGGCCGTCATCGGAGCCGGCATCATGGGTCAGGGCATTTCGGCCGCCACGCTCAAGCGCAACCTGCCCGTGGTGCTGGCGGACGCCGCGCCCGAGGCCCTTTCCGGTGGCATCCGGAAGGTGCTCGAGGAAGTTTCCTATGACAAGTTGACGAAAGGTCCCGACGCGAGAAAAATGGTTGGTTTCGCGGGTCTGATCAATCCGGCGACGGTCGACGCGGAAGTGGCCCCCTGCGATTTGGTGATCGAGGCGATCGTCGAGAACCCCGCAGCGAAAAAGGAGCTCTATGCCCGCTTGGAGCCGCAACTGTCGCCCCATGCGATCCTGGCCTCGAACACCTCGACGATCCCGATCACGAAGCTGGCCGAAGGTCTCGCGCGGCCGGAGCGGTTCTGCGGCATTCACTTTTTCAATCCGGTGCGCCGCATGCCCCTGGTGGAAGTGATTCGCGGCGCCAAGACGAGCGACGAAACCGTGGCCACGGCGGTGGCCTTTGCCAAGCACGTCGGCAAATCGCCGATTGTCGTCAACGACGGTCCCGGCTTTCTGGTCAACCGGCTGCTGCTGCCCTACATGAACGAGGCCTTGGAGTTGATTTCCGACGGCGCCGAGATTAAGGCGGTCGAGCGCGCCGCCAAGGACTTCGGGATGCCGATGGGGCCGATCACGCTATACGACGTGGTCGGGCTGGATACGGCCTTTTACGCCGGCCGCGTGATGGTCGAGGCGTTTCCCGATCGGACCGCCGCCTCGCCGATCCTCGGCGTGCTGGTCAAGGCGGGCCGGCTGGGCCAGAAGTCCGGCGCGGGCTTTTTCGCCTACCAGGACCGGGGCGGCCGCGGTGCGCCCGATCCGGCCGTGACGGAACTGCTCAAGCCGCACATTCGCAAACATGAGAAATTCACGTCCGAGCAAATCACGGGGCGGCTATTCCTGCCGATGGTCCTGGAAGCGACGCGGATTCTGGAAGCCAAGGTGGTGCGCGACGTGCGCGACGTTGACTTGGGATTGATCTATGGCACCGGATTTCCGCCGTTTCGGGGCGGCCTGTTGTTCTGGGCCGATACGCTGGGCGCTGCCAAGATCGTCGAGATGCTCAAGCCGCTGGAATGCCTCGGCCCGCGCGCCCGGCCCACGCCGATGCTTTTGGAAATGGCCAAGACGGGGAAGAAGTTCTACGATTCGTAGTTGACACTACTAAGGCGAAGCGCGAGCGAGGGAACTGAAGCGTGACCGGCGCTTAATTCCCCTCGCTCGCGCTTCGGGCTGGTATGGCCGCATAGAATTCAAGTGAGCCGCGACGTGCCGCCGCGCGCGTCGGGCAGTCTCTTAACCGCGAGGTGGCTCGATGAAACGCGCCGTGATCGTCGATTGCGTTCGTACGCCGATTGGCCGGGCACATAAGGACAAGGGAGTCTTCCGCGAGGTCCGCTCCGACGATCTGGCCGTCGAGGTGGTGCGGGCCGTGGTCGAGCGGACCGGAATCGATACCGAAGAGATCGAAGACGTTGTGCTGGGCAACACGCAGCAACAGGGCGAACAGGGGCTCAATACGGCCCGCGTCGTCGGGCTGATGGCCGGACTGGCCACCCAAACCGGCGGAACGACCGTGAATCGCCTGTGCGGATCGAGCCTGCAAGCGATCAACCAGGCGTCGCACGCCATCATGGCCGGCTTCGAAGACGTGCAAATCGTCGGCGGGCTGGAACACATGCAGCACATTCCCATGGACGCCGGCGTCGACTTGAATCCCAAGCTGTTTCATCGCACCTCCAAGGGCGCGCTGGCGATGGGAGTGACCGCCGAATTCCTGGCCCAGACGCAGGGCATATCGCGCGAGGAGCAGGATCAGTTCGCGCTGCGCAGCCATCGGCTGGCTGCCGCCGCGCAGGCCAAAGGGGAGTTCCAGCGCGAGATGATCCCCGTTTACGGCCGCGACGAAGCGGGCGAGCGGATCCTGGTCGATTTCGACCAGTGCGTGCGCGCTGACGCCAGCCTGGAAACTCTAGGCGCTTTGAAACCGGCCTTCATGCCCGGCATGGGCACGGTGACGGCCGGCAACAGCTCGCCCTTGAACGACGGCGCGGCGGCGCTCTTGGTGATGTCGGAAGAAAAGGCTCGGTCGCTGGGCCTGAAGCCGCTGGTGCGGGTGGTGGCGACGGCGGTCGTCGGCGTCGATCCGGCCGTGATGGGCACCGGGCCGGTGCCGGCCGTGAAAAAGGCCCTCCTGCGTGCCGGACTTAAGCTTGCGGACATCGACGTCATCGAATTGAACGAAGCCTTCGCCGCCCAGGCGATCGCCTGCATCCGGATGTTGAAAATGGACCTGGAAAAAATCAACCTCCGCGGCGGGGCAGTGGCAATCGGACATCCCTTGGGGGCCAGCGGAGCGCGAATTACGACGACGCTTGTCAATAATATGATCGACCGCGGCGCAACGCTCGGCCTGGCCACGATGTGCATCGGCGTGGGGCAGGGCATCGCCACGATTTTCGAGCGGGTTTAAGAGCATTGTCGAAGCCCCCGATGCAAGCGGCTCTTACCACCCGCTTGCAGCTTTGCACAGCCGGGCTAAAAATCGCCGCCCGGTTGTCCCCGCCGCGCTACCAATCCGCGTTTTCAGGTGTTATCCTGATTAGCGGCGGGTACCCCCCACGTCTGCCGCCGAATTCTCACGCGCTTCACCTTTCACGCTAGGGAATCGCCATGCACGACGAGACGAAAGATACGATCGTTTCGATGTTTTGCCGCCGCGTGGCCGCCGACGGCGACAGGCCCGCGCTGCATTTCCGTAAAGGCGAGAGCTTTACCGCGCTCTCCTGGAATGAGGTGGCCTCGCAGGCGCGGCGCACCGCGGCGGCGCTTGTGAAACTCGGCGTCAAACCGGGCGATCGAGTCATCCAGGCGTCGGAAAACCGTTACGAATGGATCATCCTCGATCTGGCGATCCACCTGGCCCGCGGCATCCACGTAGCCGTGCACTCCATCCTGACCGGCCCGCAAATCGCCTGGCAAATAGGCAACAGCGGCGCCAAGCTGGTCGTGGTCTCCGGGCCCGAGCAAGCGAAAAAACTGGTGGCTGTCGCGGGGCAGCTTTCCAAGGACATCCAGTACGTGTCGTTCGATCCCTGCACCGAAGAAATCGGCGGAAAGCCGATCGAACAGCTTTCCAAGTTCGTGGCCGAGGCCAGCGAGGCCGACGGCAAAAAGCTCGAAGCGGAAGCGCTTGAAAAAACGCAGCCCTCGGACCTGGTGACGATTCTTTACACCTCGGGCACCACGGGCGAACCCAAGGGCGTGATGCTTTGCCACCGCAATCTGACCTCGAATTGCCACGCGATGAAGGCCGCGTTCACCGTCGAGCCCGGCGACGTGCGGCTCAGTTGGCTGCCGCTGTCGCATATTTTTGCCCGCACGGCCGACTATTACGTGTGGATTTGCGCCGGCGGAGAATTGGCGCTTTCGGCCAGCCGCGACACGATCATTCCCGACTGCCAGGCCATCAAGCCGCATTTCCTCAACGGCGTGCCGTACTTTTTCGACAAGGTGATGCGCACCTTGCAGGAAAAAGGAGTGGCCGACAAGCCGGGAGCCCTCCAGGCCCTGTTGGGCGGACGCATGAGACTCTGTTGCGCCGGCGGCGCCGCGTTGGCGGACCACGTCAACGAGTACTGGATTAAAAACGGCATCGTGCTCGTGCAAGGCTACGGGCTCACGGAAACCTCGCCCGTCATCAGCACGGGCACGCACGAGGAACACCGCGTCGGCACCGTCGGCAAACCGATCCAGGGCGTGGAAGTGAAAATCGCCGAGGACGGCGAGATCTTGACCCGCGGTCCGCACGTGATGGTCGGATATTGGAACATGCCCGAGGACACGGCCGCCACGATTCGCGACGGCTGGCTGCACACCGGCGACCTCGGTGTGCTGGAGGACGGATTCTTGAGAATCACAGGACGGAAGAAGGAACTGATCGTTACGGCCGGCGGCAAGAATATCGCCCCCAGCTATCTGGAAGGGCTGTTGACCGAAGACCCGCTGATTTTGCAGGCCGTCGTCGTGGGCGACGCGAAGAATTACCTGACGGCCCTGATTGTGCCCGACCCCGACGTGCTCAGGGCGGAAATCATCAAACGGAGGATTCCGGTCATGACGCCGGCCCAGGCGCTGGCTCACCCGGACGTAAAGGCCCTTTACGAGGATGCGATCAAACGGCGGCTGGCCGACGTGTCGCACGCCGAACAGGTGCAGAAGTTCACCCTGCTTTCCCGCGGTTTTACGCCCGAAAGCGGCGAATTGACGTTCAAATTGAGCCTGAAGCGCGAGGTGGTGCTCCAGAACTTCGCGGCGGAAATAGCGGCAATGTACGAAGAATAGGTGGAGTTGGAAAACCCAGGTTGGGTCACCCGATTTTTGGTAGAATAATATCTACCGACCGTTCGGAAGGTAGTGTATAACCGAGGCGTCGATCACGCCCCTTTTTCATTCACGCGAGTCACCCATGAATCCGCAAACTCAAGCCGAGCGGCACTCGGAAGCCCCTCTCGATCAGGACCTGGACAACAAGGCGTCGTTTGCCGAGACGGCACTCAAACTGGGCGGCAAATCGGAAGACGAAGCGCGCCGCATGGGAGCCGTCGACAAAGCCGACGACCAGGTCGAGCAGATGTTTGCAAAACGTTATCAGACGATCAACAGCCCCGTGCACCGGGCCGTCTGGGACCGCGAACTGCCGGTCGAGCTGTTCGAAAGCAAACAGGCGCCGACTCCGCCCGACGTCCAGCGCGTGATGAACGATTCGATCGAGTTGATGCGCAAGCACGTGCGAGGGGGCACCAACCACGACGAGAATAGCAAGGTGCCCCAGCGGGTGCTCGATGAGTTGGCCGAAGTCGGCTACTGGGGACTGTTGGTTTCGAAGGAATACGGCGGGTCGGGCTCTCCGTTTGCTCCCTTCGCGGCCTTCCTGACGCAAATGGCCATCGTCGAGCCGACCGTGGCCGGTTTGGCTTCGGTGCACGGCTGCATCGGCGCGGTCGACCCGGTGCGCACGTTCGGCAGCCCCGAGCAGAAGCAGAAATTCCTGCCCGATCTGGCCAGCGGCAAACGGCTCAGCGGCTTCGCGCTGACCGAGCCGTGTGCCGGTTCCGACCTGACGGCGCTTCGCACCCGGGCCGAAAAAGACGGCAACCACTACGTCGTCAACGGCGAGAAGTTGTTTATCACCAACGTCGTGCCCGGCCGGACGATCGGCCTGGTGTGCTTGATCAACAACAGGCCGGCGGTGCTGATTGTCGATCTGCCCAACGAGGAGAACGAGCAATTTAAGCTGCGCAGATACGGATTGTGGGCGCTAAAGCACACGTACAACCAGGGCATCATCTTCAACAACCTGCGCGTGCCGGCCGAAAACCTGCTGACGCCCGAGCGGGGTGACGGCTTGACGATCGCCTATCATGGGCTGAACCTGGGGCGGATTGCGCTGTGCGCCAACGCGGCCGGCACGATGCGGCTGATGATGGCCAGCATGATTCCCTGGGCCAGGTATCGCAAAACTTACGGCGCGGCGATTTCGACGCGCGAGCTGGTCGAGCGGCGGCTGGGTCGATTGGCCGGTCTGGTGATTGCTTGCGACGCGCTGGTGCAGTGGGGCGGCAGCCTGATCGACGAAGGCTACCGTGGCGAAATCGAATGCGTCGTGGCCAAGATCTTTGCCAGCGAGGCCCAAAAGGAAGCCGCCATCGAGCTGTTGATGAAGACGCACGGCGGCCGCTCCTTCCTGCACGGCCACATCTTTGGCGACAACGTACACGAGTACCTGGCCCCCTGCATCTACGAGGGCGAAGGCGAAATGCTCTCGATGGCCTTCTTCAAGTCGCTGGTGAAGAACCACGGCGTCGCGTTCTTCGAACCGATCGGCAAGGCCCTGCAGGCCGCGGGAATCAAAAAGCCGAACCTGGCCAATCCGGCCCACCTGTGGAAGCTCAAGGGCGCGTTCGCCCCGTATGCCAAGTGGATGGCCGCCGAGCGTTTGCGTCCCAAGCCGCGCCCCAAGCTGCCCGCCATGCCGGAAAGTCTCCGCCGGCACGCCGATTTCGCCGCGTCGTTCCTGCAGCGGTCGCCGCGCGAAATCTCCGGCACCATGAGCAAGCACCAGTTGGGTCTGGCCGACCGGCAGTGCCGCATGTCGGAACTGTCGCAGCGGCTGCAAGACGCCGTGACGATCCTCTGCACATCGCTCTATGCCGCGCGGCAAAAAGACGAAGTCGTGCACCAGGCCGCCGACATCTTCTGCCAGGATCTCACCCGCAAGATCACCGGCCAGCGCCCCTCGGATCGCTACTTCCGGGCGGTCACAAAGCTCGGCGCGGCGATCGTCGATGGCGGCTTCAAGTCGATTGCCGGCCTCTATGCGGGCGAGATCATGATGCAGTACGACAACTCGTAGGCGTACGTCATTCGCGCGACTTCGAAACGACACACGGGGGTGCACGTCGCTCGACTTGCAACCCCGTTCTCATCGGCGTGGGATCGCGCGCGAACTTGACGCCCCGCAGCGAAACCGGACAATGACCGACGGGAGGGTCAAAGGCGCAGGCGAGGATGACATCAGGTGGCAACCTTTGCGGTCATTTTGACGGCGGCCGGCCGCAGCAGCCGCTTTCACGACAAGAACTACAAGAAGCCGTTCGCGCCGTTGGCGAACAAGGCCGTCTGGCTGCACTCGGCCGAGAGATTTGTCAACCGCCCGGACGTCAAACAGTTGATCGTCGTCATTGCGCCTGACGACCGGGAGTACTTCCAGTTCAAGTTTGCGGCCAACACCACGATTCTGGGCATCGACGTCGTGGAAGGGGGCGCCGAACGGGCCGAAAGTGTCTCGAAGGCCCTGGCCCGCGTGAAGGCGGACATCGACTTCGTGTGCATTCACGATGCCGCGCGGCCGTGCCTGGCCGACGAGTGGATTTCCAAGGTTTTCGAGGCCGCCGAGAGGACCGGCGCCGCGATCCTTGCCGTTCCGGTGGGCGGCACGCTGAAGCGGGTCGGGCCCGATCACAAGGTCGAGGAGACAATTTCTCGCGGCGGACTCTGGGAAGCGCAGACTCCGCAGGTCTTTCGCCGCCAATTGCTGCTCGACGCGCACGCCAAGCGCGGCGATTTCGCGGCCACCGACGACGCGCAACTGGTCGAACGGCTGGGTCACCCGGTGACGGTTGTGACCGGCTCGATGATCAACCTGAAGATCGCCACGCGCGAAGACCTGCGGCTGGCCGAGCAGGCGCTGCGGGCCCTGCCCAAGCCCAAGCTCACGGGACCCGGCCATCCGTTTGCCAACGACGACATGTGGCGCTAGACGAGTATTGAAAAAAAGGGGAC